>NZ_JBEXSI010000056.1:0-44085 GCF_040613515.1 Streptomyces sp. NPDC006261 | reverse complement strand
GGCCCGCGAGGTGGCTCGGGAGACCGCGTTCGGCGTGCTGTACGCCCTGGCCGACCCGGCGGACGGATCGCTGCCCGCCGAGGTCGGAAGACCGGTTCCCCGCCGGTTCCGCACCGGCTGCGCCGGTTCTACGAGGAGTGCGGGCAGTTGCCCCGGTACTCCGCGATGGTGAGGCTCGGCCGCGGGATCGGGCAGAGGAACTGCTCGTAACGGGTGTCGTTGTCGATGAATCGCTTCAGCCACGAAAGGCTGTACTTGGCGATCGTGGTGTTGGACGAGTTGGGCGTGAAGTGCGAGGCGCCCCGCAGCTCCAGGTACGCCTTGTCGAGCGACCCGGGCAGCGACTGGTAGAACGGCTCGGAGTGCGAGGCGACCGGCGCGACCGTGTCGCCGTCCGCCCCCACCACCAGCGTGGGCGTGCGCAGTTCGGGCCAGGTCTTGTCGGTGTTCCAGCCGGTCAGCGGGATCGCCGCCTTCAGCGACGGACGGCTCTTGGCGGCCTCCAGGGATCCCCCGCCGCCCATCGAGTGGCCCATCACGCCGAGCCGGCTGGCGTCGACACGGGTCCGGACCGAGCTGCGCTGGGTCAGGTAGTCCAGCGCGGACAGCAGCTGGCGGCCCCGGCTGTCGGGCTGGTCGAGGGTGGTGTTGGTGTCGATGGTGAAGACCACGAAGCCCTGCGACGCCAGGCGCGGCCCGAGCCAGGCGATGGAGGACTGGTAGGCGGTGAAGCCGGGCGAGATGACGACCGCGCCGAACGTGCCGTCGGCGGTGGAGGTCGGGTAGTAGATGGTGCCGCCGCCGAATCCGCTCACGGCGAGCGAGGAGACGGAGGTCTGGGAGGTGGCGTACGAGCCGCGGCTCGCCTCGATGGAGGCGTTGGTGGGGGCCGGCCCGCGCTCGTAGGGGTTGGCGGCGGCCTGGGCGCCCGGGACCAGGGCGGTCATCAGGAGACCGGCGGTGGCCGCGGCGGCGGTCAGCAGGCTGGTGAGCGTACGGGAGCGGCTCGGGCGTGGGGGGTGCTGGCGTGAGGGGAGGAGGTGCTGCTGCACGGGGGGATCCTCTCGGTGGTGGCGGAACCACACCACGCGAGGCGCCCACGAGCCCGTCGTCCGGGGGCTGTCGGGGTGCACCGCGTGGCTGCCGTCGTCGTTCGTCGGCGGTCGCCACTCTCACGGTGCGTCCCGGGGACACGCATCGGCGGTATCACCGGTCTTGGCCGGACCGGTGATACCGCCGAAAGGGATCGAAGACCTCAGCGGACCGGGTGTCCCGCTTCCCTCAGCGCGTCCTTGACCTCGGAGATCCGCAGGTCTCCGAAGTGGAACACCGACGCGGCGAGCACCGCGTCCGCGCCCGCCTCGATGGCCGGGGCGAAGTCCGCGAGGCGGCCCGCGCCGCCGGAGGCGATGACGGGCACGGTGACGTGCCCGCGTACCGCCTCGATCATCTCCGTGTCGTAGCCGTCCTTCGTGCCGTCCGCGTCCATCGAGTTGAGCAGGATCTCGCCCGCGCCCAGCTCGGCGGCCCGGTGCGCCCACTCGACGGCGTCGATGCCGGTGCCCTTGCGGCCGCCGTGGGTGGTGACCTCGAAGGCGCCCTCCGGGGTGCGGCGGGCGTCGACGGAGAGCACCAGGACCTGGCGGCCGAAGCGTTCGGCGATCTCGCGGATGAGGTCGGGGCGGGCGATGGCTGCGGTGTTGACGCCGACCTTGTCCGCCCCGGCGCGCAGCAGCTTGTCGACGTCGTCCGGGGTGCGGACGCCGCCGCCGACGGTGAGCGGGATGAAGACCTGCTCGGCGGTGCGGCGGACCACGTCGTACGTCGTCTCGCGGTCGCCGCTGGAGGCGGTGATGTCGAGGAAGGTCAGCTCGTCGGCGCCCTCGGCGTCGTACAGCTTGGCCATCTCGACGGGGTCGCCCGCGTCGCGCAGGTTCTGGAAGTTGACGCCCTTGACGACCCGGCCGTTGTCGACGTCGAGGCAGGGGATGACGCGTACGGCGAGGCTCACTTCGCGCCTCCCCGGTAGGCCTCGACCTCGACCTCGACGACCAGGCTCGGGTCGACGAACCCGGACACGATGATCATGGAGGCGACGGGGCGTACGGCGTCGAACAGCTCCTTGTGGGCGCGGCCGATGTCGTCCACGTCCCTGGCGTGCGTGATGTACATCCGGGTGCGGACGACGTCCTCGCGGGTGAGGCCCACCTGCTCCAGCGCCGCGAAGGCGACGTCGAAGGCGGTGATCGCCTGCTCGTACGGGGAGCCGGCGGAGATCTGGCCGTTCACCACGGAGGTGCAGCCGGCCACCAGGACGAGGCCGCCCGGGAGTTCGACGGCGCGGGAGTAGCCGAACTTGTCCTCCCAGGGGGCGCCGGTGGAGATCCGGCGCACGGAGGCGGTGGGCTCGAGGGCGTCCGTCATGCGGCTACCGCCTTGAGCGCCTCTTCCAGCGTGAACTCCTTGGCATACAGCGCCTTGCCGACGATCGCGCCCTCGACGCCTTCGGGGACGAGGAGGGAGATCGCGCGGAGGTCGGCGAGGGAGGAGACGCCGCCGGAGGCGACGACCGGGCGGTCGGTGACGGCGCAGACGTCCCGCAGGAGACCGAGGTTGGGGCCCTGGAGGGTGCCGTCCTTGGCGATGTCCGTGACGACGTAGCGGGCGCAGCCCTCGGCGTCGAGGCGGGCGAGGGTCTCGTAGAGGTCGCCGCCGTCGCGGGTCCAGCCACGGCCGCGCAGGGTGGTACCCCGGACGTCGAGGCCGACGGCGATCTTGTCGCCGTGCTCGGCGATGACCTTGGCGACCCACTCGGGGGTCTCCAGGGCGGCGGTGCCGAGGTTGACGCGGCGGCAGCCGGTGGCGAGGGCGGCGGCGAGCGAGGCGTCGTCACGGATGCCGCCGGAGAGCTCGACCTTGATGTCCATGGCTCCGGCGACCTCGGCGATCAGGTCCCGGTTGTCACCGGTGCCGAAGGCGGCGTCCAGGTCGACGAGGTGCAGCCACTCGGCGCCGGCGCTCTGCCAGGCGAGGGCGGCCTCCAGCGGGGAGCCGTAGGAGGTCTCGGAGCCGGACTCACCGTGCACGAGGCGGACGGCCTGGCCGTCACGGACATCGACGGCGGGGAGCAGTTCAAGCTTCGGCATTACAGCGTCTCGATCCAGTTGGTCAGCAGCTGGGCGCCGGCATCGCCGGACTTCTCGGGGTGGAACTGGGTGGCCCACAGCGCGCCGTTCTCCACGGCGGCCACGAACCGTTCGCCGTGCGTGGCCCAGGTGACCTTGGGGGCACGGATCTTGGCGTTGGTGACTTCGAGGGACCAGTCGTGCGCCGCGTAGGAGTGCACGAAGTAGTACCGCGCGTCGGCGTCCAGGCCCGCGAAGAGCCGGGAGTCCTCGGGGGCCTCGACGGTGTTCCACCCCATGTGCGGGACGACGTCGGCCTTCAGGGGCCCGACCGTACCGGGCCACTCGTCCAGGCCCTCGGTCTCCACGCCGTGCTCGATGCCGCGCTCGAACAGGATCTGCATCCCGACGCAGATGCCCATCACGGGGCGGCCGCCGGAGAGCCTGCGGCCCACGATCCAGTCGCCGCGGGCCCGCTTCAGTCCGTCCATACATGCGGAGAAGGCGCCGACGCCGGGGACGAGCAGCCCGTCGGCGTTCATCGCGCGGTCGTAGTCGCGGGTGATCTCGACGTCCGCGCCGACGTGGGCGAGGGCCCGCTCGGCGGAGCGGACGTTGCCGAAGCCGTAGTCGAAGACGACGACCTTCTTCTTGCCGGTCGATGTGTCGGTCATGACGTCCTCCTCAGTCCCACAGGCCCTGGATCCGCAGGATGCCCGCCACCAGGCACATCACGGAGCCGATCGACAGCAGCACGATGACGCCCTTGGGCATCCCCTGCTTCGCGAAGGAGTAGACGCCGCCGGCCAGGAAGAGGCCGACGACGATCAGGATGGTGTTGAGGCCGGTCACAGGGCGCCCTTCGTGGAGGGCAGGATGCCTGCGGCGCGCGGGTCGTGCTCACAGGCGTACCGCAGGGCGCGGGCGAGGGCCTTGAACTGGCACTCCACGATGTGGTGGGCGTTGCGTCCGTACGGCACGTGGACGTGCAGGGCGATCTGCGCCTGGGCGACGAAGGACTCCAGGATGTGGCGGGTCATCGTCGTGTCGTACTCGCCGATCATCGGGGCCATCTTCTCGGGCTCTGTGTGCACGAGGTAGGGGCGGCCGGAGAGGTCGACGGTGACCTGGGCGAGGGACTCGTCCAGCGGGACGGTGCAGTTGCCGAAGCGGTAGATGCCGACCTTGTCGCCGAGAGCCTGCTTGAAGGCGGCGCCGAGCGCGAGCGCGGTGTCCTCGATGGTGTGGTGGCTGTCGATGTGCAGGTCGCCCTCGGTCTTGACCGTGAGGTCGAAGAGGCCATGGCGGCCGAGCTGGTCGAGCATGTGGTCGTAGAAGCCGACCCCGGTGGCGACATCGACCTTTCCGGTGCCGTCGAGGTTGATCTCGACGAGCACGGACGTTTCCTTCGTGGTGCGTTCCACGCGGCCTACGCGGGGGCTCATGCGTCGTGCTCCTTCTTGAGTTCGCGTACCGCATCGAGGAACGCGTCGTTCTCTGCCGGGGTTCCCGCGGTGACCCGCAGCCATCCCGGTACGCCGTTGTCCCGGACCAGGACGCCCCGGTCGAGGATCTGCTGCCAGACGGCGTGGCTGTCGTCGAAGCGGCCGAACTGGACGAAGTTGGCGTCCGACTCGGTGACCTCGTAGCCGGTGGCGCGCAGCTCGGCCACCAGCCGGTCGCGCTCGTTCTTGAGCTGCTCGACGTACCCCAGCAGCGTATCGGTGTGCTCCAGGGCTGCGAGCGCGGTGGCCTGGGTGACCGAGGAGAGGTGGTACGGCAGCCGCACCAGCTGGACCGCGTCGACCACGGCCGGGTCGGCGGCGAGGTAGCCCAGGCGCAGCCCGGCGGCGCCGAACGCCTTGGACATGGTCCGGGAGACGATCAGGTTGCGGCGGCCCTCGATGAGCGGGAGCAGCGAGGGGTGGTGGCTGAACTCGCCGTACGCCTCGTCGACGACGACGATCGAGGGCCCGGCGGCCTGGGCGGCGTCGTACAGGGCGAGGACCGTGCCGGCGTCCACCGCGGTGCCGGTGGGGTTGTTGGGCGAGGTGATGAAGACGACCTCGGGGCGGTGCTCGGCGATGGCGGTGCGGGCGGCCGCCACGTCGATGGTGAAGTCCTCGTTGCGCGGCCCGGAGATCCAGCCGGTGCCGGTGCCCCGGGAGATCAGGGCGTGCATGGAGTACGAGGGTTCGAAGCCGATCGCCGTGCGGCCGGGCCCGCCGAAGGTCTGGAGCAGCTGCTGGAGGACCTCGTTGGAGCCGTTGGCGGCCCAGACGCTGGCCGCCGTCACCTCGTGGCCGGCGGTCCGGGTGAGGTAGCGGGCCAGCTCGGTGCGGAGCTCGACGGCGTCCCGGTCGGGGTAGCGGTTGAGTCCGCGGGCGGCCTCGCGGACCCGCTCGGCGATCCGGTCGACCAGGGCTTCGGGGAGCGGGTAGGGGTTCTCGTTGGTGTTGAGCCGTACGGGGACGTCGATCTGGGGTGCGCCGTACGGGGACTGCCCGCGCAGCTCGTCGCGGACGGGGAGCTCGTCCCAGGGGTTGCCGGTGGTGCTGCCGTTCGTCACTGCTGCGGAACCTTCCAGCCGAACCGTGCCTTCAACGCGGCGCCGTGGGCGGGGAGGTCCTCCGCCTCGGCGAGGGTCACGACATGGTGGGTGACCTCGGCGAGCGCGTCGCGGGTGTAGTCGACGATGTGGATGCCGCGCAGGAAGGACTGCACGGAGAGGCCCGAGGAGTGGCAGGCACAGCCGCCGGTGGGCAGGACGTGGTTGGAGCCGGCGCAGTAGTCGCCGAGCGAGACGGGCGACCAGGGGCCGACGAAGATCGCTCCGGCGTTGCGGACCCGGTCGGCGACGGCGGCCGCGTCGGCGGTCTGGATCTCCAGGTGCTCGGCGCCGTACGCGTCGACGACCTTGAGTCCGTCCTCGATCGAGGAGACCAGGACGATCGCGGACTGGCGGCCGGCGAGCGCGGGCTCGATCCGGTCCTTGATGTGCTTGGTCGCGGCGACCTGCGGGGCCAGCTCGGCCTCGGTGGCCGCGGCCAGCTCCGCGGAGTCGGTGACCAGGACGGCGGCGGCCATCGGGTCGTGCTCGGCCTGGCTGATCAGGTCGGCGGCCACGTGCACCGGGTCGGCGCCGGCGTCGGCGAGGATCGCGATCTCGGTGGGCCCGGCCTCCGCGTCGATGCCGATGCGGCCCTTGAGGAGGCGCTTGGCGGCGGCGACGTAGATGTTGCCGGGGCCGGTGACCAGGTTGACCGGGAGGCAGTCCTCGGTGCCGTACGCGAACATCGCGACGGCCTGGGCGCCGCCCGCCGCGTAGACCTCGTCCACACCGAGCAGGGCGCAGGCGGCGAGGATCGTGGGGTGCGGGAGGCCGTCGAAGTCCTTCTGCGGCGGGGAGGCCACGGCGATGCCCTCGACGCCCGCCTCCTGGGCCGGGACGACGTTCATCACGACGGAGGAGGGGTAGACCGAGCGGCCGCCGGGGACGTAGAGCCCGACGCGCTCGACGGGGACCCACTTCTCGGTGACGGTGCCACCGGGGACGACCTGGGTGGTGTGCGTGGTGCGGCGCTGCTCGCGGTGGACGAGTCGGGCGCGGCGGATCGACTCCTCCAGCGCCGCGCGGACGGCCGGGTCCAGCTCGTCCAGCGCCCGGGTCAGGGCCTCGGCGGGCACCCGGACCGACGCGATCCGGACACCGTCGAACTTCTCCCCCCACTCGATCACTGCCGCGGAGCCACGATGGCGGACGTCCTCGCAGATGGGCCGCACCGTCTCCAGGGCGGCTTCCACGTCGAACTCGGCACGGGGCAGCAGGTCGCGCAGGGCAGCACCCTCGGGGAGGGTGTCGCCGCGCAGATCGATTCGAGAGATCACACCGCAATTCTCGCAGACCGTTCGGGACGCCCGGTCGCCCGTATCACTGGCTGATACATGTCTCAGCCATCTCGGGCCGTGCGCCCTTGTCACTGCTGACCGATAGCTTTCACACCGTCACACAGAGGGAAGAACAGCACCACAGCATGCGTGCACGGAGGGAGCGGCCGTGACCGAGCCGCACGAAGGCGATATCCCGGACGGCCTCAGCGCAGCGGAGCTGGGCATGTGGCAGTCCTTCCGCAACGGGACGACCTACGACTTGCGCACCTACGGCTCCGCCCGCAACGATCCGTTCGCCCCGCACGACTGGGGGCCCGAGCGGAGTGTCGGCGCGCGGACGGTGGCGCAGCTGCTGCTGAGCGGGCCGCCGCCACGGCCCGGCCGGGTGGCGGCGCTCAAGCTCCGGGGGGTGCGGATCACCGGGAAGCTGGATATGGCGGGGGGCCGGGTGGCTCCGTACGTCGAGCTCACGGGCTGCCGTTTCGAGCAGGAGGTGGTGCTCCCGGAGTGCCATTTCACGACGCTGCGGATGGTGGGCTGCCTGCTGCCCCGGCTGGAGGCGGCCCGGCTGCACACGGAGGGCGATCTGCATCTGCCGCGCTGCCGGATCGACCGGGGCATCCGGCTCACCGACGCCCAGATCGGCACGGACCTGCTGATCAACCAGCTCAGTGTGGGCCCCGACCGGCACGGCCGGGCCTTCGTCGGGGACGGCATGTCGGTCGCCCAGGACCTTCAGGCCGAGATGATCGAGACGCACGGCGAGCTGAGCCTGCGCGGGGCGAAGGTGGGCGGTTCGCTGAGTCTGCGGGGCAGCCACCTCCGGGCGGCGGAGGACCGGCGCGCGCTGAACGCGCCGCAGCTGACGGTGGAGCGCACGCTCTACATGACCGAGGCGTGGGTGAGCGTCGACACGGGCAACCAGGGCACGACTCCCCCGTACGGCGTGGTCTACGCCCCGACCCCGGCGCGCGGGACCCGGTCGCAGATCTTCGAGTGCAAGGGCGGGGTGCGGCTGGACGACGGGCGGTTCGGGGACGCGGTGGACCTGCACAAGGCCCGGTTCGCGATGACCCGGCAGGAGGAGCTGTCGCTGCGCCGGATCGTGACGCCGGAACTGCGGTTCAACGCGGAGCGCCCGGAGGAGGGCCGGGTCGTGCTGAACGGGGCGAAGGTGGTGACCCTGATCGACCTCTCCACCAGCTGGCCGGGGCCCGGGGGTCTGGCGATGGGCGGTTTCGTCTACGAGAACCTCGTCCCGTACGGCCACTTCCCGCTCTCGCGGCGGCTGGAGTGGGTGCTGGCGGCGACCCCGGAGTACGTCCCCGAGCCGTACGAGCGGCTCGCGACGGTGCTGCGCAGCAGCGGCGAGGACGCGGACGCGCGGGAGGTGCTGCTGGCCAAGCAGCGCCGCCGCCGGGAGACGCTGCCGCCCGCCGCGAAGGCGTGGGGGTACCTCCAGGACTGGACGGTGGCGTACGGGTACCGGCCGGGGCGGGCGGCGGTGTGGATGGCGGTGCTGTGGGCGGCGGGCACGGCGGCCTTCTCGCAGTACGACCCGGCGACGATCAAGAACGACGAGTCGCCGCTGTGGAATCCGGCGCTCTACGCGCTGGATCTCCTCATCCCCGTGATCAACCTCGGCCAGGACGGCTACTGGCGGATGGAGGGCGGCTGGCAGTGGACCGCGGCCGCTCTGGTGCTCGTGGGGTGGATATTGGCCACGACGGTGGCCGCCGGAGCCTCCCGGCTGCTGCGCAGGGGCTGACCGAAAGGGCAGCTCGAAGCGGGTGGGGGCGGCCAGGACCGGCACATCCGCTGGGTTCGTGAGGCGGGTGTGCCGGTAGGAACGGGTCGGCCGAGAGGGTTTCGATGGGCGCATTCAAGCCACCGCCGGATAGTTCCTTTGCCCTTTCTTGACCCGGCTCGATACAACCCGTCCACTCGGCACAGAAGCTTCACAGCACACCCCTGGCGCGGCCCCCACCAGGGCTTTTCAATGGTCTGCACCATGGCCTTCCTTCGCGCTCTGCTCAGTACCGCGCGCATGATCCGGCACAGCTCTCCGCTGTCCGCCGGGCTGCCCGCGGATGACGCCGTGCTGCTCGACGCCCCCGACGAGCGGCTCTCCCCGGCGCTGGTGGCCGCTGCCCTCGGCGACCCCGAACCAGCCGCCAAGCTGCTCGCCACCACCCGGGACGCCGCCGACTGGGAGAACCGCGACCGGTATCTCGGCCGGCTCGTCACCTTCGCCCGCCACCGGGACGGCTGGCTCACCGACTGGCTGGCTGCGGCCCCGCGCGACCCCGACGCCCTGCTGGTCAAGGCGGAGCTCGCGGTCCGCCGGGCCTGGGAGTCGCCCGCCCGCGCGGAAAGGCTCCACGAGGTCGGCCCGCTGATCACCGCCGCCGCCGAGGCGGACCCGCGTGACCCGGTGCCCTGGCGGCTCGCCCTGGAGCACGCGCGCGGCAGCCACGCCACGCACACCGCCTTCGAATCGCTGTGGGAACAGGCGGTACGGCGCTCCGCGCATCACTACGGCTGCCACGTGGCCGCGCTGCGCTACCTCTCGGCCGCCTGGTACGGCTCGCACCGCGAGTGCTTCGACTTCGCCGAGCGGGCCGCCGAGGACGCCGTACCCCGCTCCCTGGTGCAGGCCCTGCCGGTCCGGGCGGCCTTCGCCCTTCTGCTGGACACCCAGGCGCTGGGCCGAACCACCTCCGTGCTGGAGGAGCGGATCGACGCGGCGGCCGACGCGGCCATCAGGCTGTCGGCCGCCTACCGGCCCGGCGACCCGTGGCCCGCCGAGGTCCGCAACCTCCTCGCGTACGTGCTCCTCGCCCGCGGGCGCTGGGCCGAGGCGCTGGAGCAGTTCACGCTGATCGGGCAGCACGCGACGTCGTTCCCGTGGTCCTCGGTCTCCGACGACGCGCTGGGCCGGTTCCTCGACGCACGGGACGGCGCACGGCTCCAGGTGGCCTCCGCGACCCCCTTGCGGAACCGGGCCGACCGCGGACGTCCGCGTGGCCATTACGCTTGAGCGTTGTGACCACCGCCCGTCTTCCCCTTTTCCCGCTCAACGCGGTGCTGTTCCCCGGCCTCGTGCTGCCGCTCAACGTCTTCGAGGAGCGCTATCGCGCCATGATGCGGGAGCTGCTGAAGAGCGACGAGGACGAACCTCGCCGCTTCGTCGTGGTCGCGATCCGCGACGGCCGCGAGACCGCGGTGACGGGTACCGGCATGCCGGACCCCGTCGCCTCCGCACCCCCCGCCGAGCGCGCCCCCGCCGAGGGCTTCGGCCCCGACCCCATCCAGACCTTCCACCGGGTCGGCTGCATCGCCGACGCGGCGACCATCCGCGAGCGCCCGGACGGGAGCTTCGAGATCCTGGCCACCGGCACGACCCGGGTGAGGCTGCTCTCGATCGACGCGAGCGGCCCGTATCTGAGCGCCGAGGTCGAGGAAGTGACCGAGGAGCCGCCGGCCGAGGACGAGGCCGACGAGGCCGGAGCCCTCGCCGAGGGCGTCCTGCGGGCGTTCCGCGCCTACCAGAAGCGCCTGGCCGGAGCGACCGAACGCTCGCTCGCCACCGGCTCCGAGCTGCCCGACGACCCCTCCGTCGTCTCCTACCTGGTCGCGGCGGCCACGGTTCTGGACGTCCCCACCAAGCAGCGCCTCCTCCAGGCGCCGGACACCGCGACCCGCCTGCGCGAGGAGCTGACGCTGCTGCGCCGGGAGACCGCGGTCATCCGGCACCTGCCCTCGCTCCCCGCGCCGGACCTGACCCGCGCCCCGACGCACCCCAACTGAACGAGGAATCCCCCACCGGTGGCGAAGAAGCCGAAGAAGCAGTCGGGCGGCACCCCCGCCACGGTCGCCCTGACCGCGGCGGGCATCGCCTTCACGCTCCTCCCCTACGCCCACGACCCGGCCTCTACCTCCTACGGCGAGGAGGCCGCCGAGGCCCTGGGCATCTCCCCCGACCGGGTCTTCAAGACCCTGGTCGCGGAGGTCGACGGCGAACTGACGGTCGCGGTCGTCCCCGTGGCCGGCTCCCTGGACCTCAAGGCCCTGGCGTCCGCGGTGGGCGGCAAGCGCGCCACGATGGCGGACCCGGCCGCCGCGGAACGCACCACGGGCTACGTCCGTGGCGGCATCTCCCCCCTGGGCCAGCGCAAACGCCTGCGTACGGTGCTGGACGCCTCGGCGCGCTCGCACGCCACGATCTGCGTCTCGGCGGGGCGCCGGGGCCTGCAGGTGGAGCTGGCGGCGACGGACCTGGCGGAGCTGACGGGGGCGGTGTTCGCGGAGATCGGGCGGGGCTAGTCACAGCCCCGCAGGCGTTCGGGGCGCGGGGTCGGGGCAGAGCCCCGGTTCCGGGAAGGGCGGGTAGGGAACGGCCCGCCGCAGGAGCCCCGCCCGCGCCGCTACGGCGCCCCCGAACCCCCGCCCGGCGCCGGCGGCACAGGCGGCCCGGCCGGCCCAGCAGGCGGCACATCGGACCCGGGCGGCGGCCCGCCCGCCCCCGGCTCCCCGTAGTACGAGGTCCACCCCTCCCCCAGCCACGCCGGCTCAGGCTCCCGCACCCCGAACGCCGCGGTCAGCAGCACATGCAGGGCCAGCGCCACGAACGGCCACACCAGCACCGCCGCCGCCACCGCGTGCAGCTCCAGCGGCGCGTCGAAGACGACCCCCTTGCCGGCCTCCCGCGCCCGGGCCACCACGTCGGAGGACGGCCCGAGCCAGATCCCCACCCGCCAGGCCAGCAGCGAGCCGAGCACCCCGCCCAGGGCGAGTCCCACCACCACGAAGACACCGCCCCGCCGCAGCCGCCAGGAGACGGCGGCCGCCGACAGCACGCCGAACACGGCCGCCAGCAGGACAAACGTTCCGTCCGCCCCGATCGCCTCCTCGCCCTCGCTGTTCCGCAGGAAGACAGCGCTGCCGTCGGAGACCAGGGGCACCCGGGGCGCCAGCCACAGCCACAGCAGCCCGAGCCCGATACCGGCGAGCGCCACGAGCACGAGGACCAGGGCGGCCTGCCGGAGCTCCGTCGCCGTGTCCGGGTCGTCGGGCGAACCGTACGCGGGCGCGAGGCGGGAGCCCGCGGGCGGGTTCTGCCACGGATCGTGGGGGTTCGGCTGGTGAGGCGGCGTCAGAGGTGCGGTCACCGTGCCATCGTGCCAGGCCCCCCTGTGCGGCGCCTCACCGGCTGCCCACCCGTGCGTACCAGGCACACCACCCGGCGCCACCTACCGTACGGCCGCCCGCCGGTACGCCCACGTGGCCACGGCCAGCGACAGCACCCCCACCACCGCGCAGACCGCGAGGAAGAAGCCGATCACGCCCCAGTCAGGGTCGGCGTCGAAGGAACGGGCCAGCGCCTCGACCCCGTACGTCGAGGGCAGCAGGTCACGCGCCCACCCCACCGGCTCCGGCAGCCGGTCGGCCGGCAGCACGCCGAGCAGCAGAGCGGCGGACATGCCCAGCTGCCCCAGCAGAGTGGCCAGCTCCTGGCGGGGGGCGAGCAGCCCGAGGGCGGCCCCCAGACCGGCCAGGGCGGCACCGGAGAGCGGGATGACGGCGACCAGGACCCACAGATGGGTCATCGGGAGCTGGAACAGCACGCTCCCCGTGATCGCCGTGAAGACCGTGCCGGGCACGGTGAACGAGGCGTACGCCGCCGCTGCCCCCAGCACCACCGCGGCGGGCGGCACCGGAAGGGTGGCGTAGTGGTCGAGTCCGCCACCGGCCCGCAGCTGGCCGAAGTACTGGGCGAGCAGGTTGAGCGCGACGAACGCCACGACCAGCACGCTGGAGCCGGCGACCACCGCACGCGCCTCGGCCCCGCCGTCGACGACGCCCCGCATCAGGACCATGATCCCGACGGACTGGAAGGTCGCCACGAAGAGCAGCGGGATCCGGGCGACCCGCGCCCGCGAGAGCTGGGCGCGGTAGACGGCGGCCAGCGAGGGCAGCAGCCGGGCGCGCGGCGCGAGAGGGGCGGGCACGGTCCGCGCGGCGGAGCCGGGCAGGGGCCGGGCCCGCGACGGTGCGGTCCTGGCCGGAATGATGCTCGTCACCTGAGGCCGCTCCCCTTACGCCCGTCCCGTACATCCACCGCGCCCACCGCGTCCCGTACATCACGCACGGACAGCACGTCCCGTACATCGACTGCGTACGGCGCCCGCACACGGTTCAGCACCCGCGCCCCGCGTCCCTGGTTCCTCACGCCTTCACCAGCCCCTTGCTCGCATTGGCCGCGTCTCCCCCGAGCGCCAGGTACACATCTTCCAGGCTGGGTGTGGCCAGGGTGAAATCGTCGAGCGCGGCGAAGGCCGCGCCACCCGTCACCGCGGCGACCGCGGCCCGGGCCTCGTCGGGGCTGAGCCGCAGCACCCAGCGCCGCCCGGACTCCTGGGCGGACGGGCGCAGCGCCGCGACCTCCGGGACGTCCAGCGGGGCCCGCTCACGCCACATGAGCTCGACGCGGACCTCGCCGGCGACCTTCTCCTTGAGCCCGGAGGGGGTGTCGCAGGCGATGACCCGGCCGCGCTCCAGGACGGCGACCCGGTCGAGGACGGTCTCGGCCTCGATGACGTTGTGGGTGACCAGCAGGACGGTGGCGCCGCGCTCGGCCCGGCGGCGGTCGACGGCGGCCCAGACGGCCCGCCGGGCCACCGGGTCCATGCCGGTCGTCGGCTCGTCCAGGACCAGCACGGGCCGGTCCCCGACGAGCGTGGCGGCGAAGCAGGCGAGCCTGCGCTGGCCGCCGGAGAGCTTCTTCAGGGGCCGCCCGGCGAGCGCGGTGAGACCGAGCTCATCGAGTACGGCGTCGCGTTCGGCGCGCGCCTCGCGGAGGTGGAGGCCGCGCAGCCGTCCGGTGGTCTCGGCGGCCAGGGAGACGGTCAGCTCGTCCAGGGCGGTGGATTCCTGCCCCAGGTAGCCGATCAGCCGGGAGGCCCGCTCGGGGTGGCGTACGAGGTCGTGGCCGAGAACCTCGACGGAGCCGGAGTCGGGGCGCATGAGCCCCGTGAGCTGACGGACCAGCGTGGACTTGCCGGCGCCGTTGGGGCCGAGCAGTCCGAAGATCTCGCCGCGCTCGACATCGAGGCTGATCCCGTCGGTGGCGCGCACCTCGGGGGTGGCGGGCGCGCCGCGGCGGCCCCGGACGGCGGGATAGGTCTTGACGAGGTCACGCACCGCGCACACGGTGCCGGTGTCGCTCTGCGCCTGTGCTGTGCCCGTACTCACGAGGTACGAGGGTACGGGGTCACAGGCCCCGGTTCGCGTCCGGGGCCACCACGCGCCGCGGAGCCCCCGGGCCCGCCTGCTCACGCCCTGCGTACGCCCCTACTCCCCGGCGGGCACGTGCTCGGCCGCCGCGCGCACGTCGATCTCGCGCCAGAACCCGGCCCGGATCGCGTAGCGGTCGTGCTCGTCGATCTGGTCGTCCTTGTGGGCGAGGAGCCCGAAGCGGGCCGCGTACCGCAGGAGTTCGCCGTCGATGCGGTGCGGGATGCGCGGGTACATGGTGGACAGCTTCTGCAGGTGGACCGTCTCCGGGAGCCGTTCCATCCAGCGCCGGGCGAAGACCTGGCCCACCTCGAAGGGGTCGCCGCCGACGGTGGTGATGTCCTCCTCCCGGTCGGCCCAGCGCTGTTCGGCGCTGGTGACCTGGGCGAGGGTCGGCAGGGATGCGGTTTCGGCCGGTTCGCCGAGGGGGCCGCCGCGCTCGACCCAGCCCTTGTCGGAGGACCAGCGCAGGGTCGCGTTGGCAGGGGTCGCGTTCTGGGCGGCCGTCCGGTCGGGGTGGGTGCTGTGGGCGCGGAGAGCGGCGAGGTCCTTGGGGGTGGGGACGCCCTTGTGGCCGGGGGCGGCGGGGGGCTCGGAGGGGCCGGGCCCGGTGGGCGCTGCGGGCCCGTTGCGGGCGGCGGCGGCCTGGGCCTCGGAGGCCCGCTCGGCGGAGGCGGCGAGGGCGGCCTCGGGCAGCGGCGCGGAGAGGATGGCGGCGATCTCGGGGCGTGGGGCGGGCGGCGGGGGGCAGCTGCCCCCGGTGTCCTTGGCGCGTACGGCCTTGGTGATCCAGGCCCGGTCGAGGACGCGGCGTTCGTCCGCCTCGGCCACGAGGTCCTCGGACTGGTTGTAGTCGCCGTCGGCGGCCTGGACGGCCCACAGGTGGACGGCGACCCCGTGCTCCTTGGCGGACATGAGCCCGGGCAGCAGATCGCCGTCGCCGGTCACCAGCACGACGTCGGAGCAGGCCCGGTTCCTGGCCAGCTCGGTGAGCTCGGCGTGCATGGCGGCGTCCACGCCCTTCTGGGCCCAGCGTCCGTCGCTGCGGGTCAGGGCTCCCAGCCGTACGGTCACCCGGGGCATCACGCGGAGCCTGCGGTGCTCCGGCTGGGGCACCCGGTCGGGGGCGCCGTCGAACCAGTAGATCCGCAGCAGCGGCTGCTGCGTGTCGGCCTCGGCCCTCTCGCGCAGCCCCTGGATCAGGGCCGCGTGGTCGACGGTGATGCGGGAACGGGCGGGCTCTCCGGCCAGCAGACTCGCGGCTGCGCCCAGCAAGTAGCCGGCGTCCACCAGGACGACGCAACGGTCCACGCGTTCCACCCTCTTCCAGGAATTCGGGAACGGTTCAGCGGCCCGCCCCTCGATGACCGGGTCCGCTTGCCCAGGGTTTCCTTCGAGTCTGCCCGACCGCACAGGGGTTAACGGCCGGAACTCGATCATCGGCGTGGCGAATCGGGAAAGAGCTGGAGAAGGTCCGGGGCGGAGGGCCGGAACGGCCTCGCTGCGGATACCACTACGGATGGTAATGATCCAACATGCACTGTTTGCGGCGCCATGTGAGTCTGACGATGGTCCTGGCCCCCCAGGATTCCCCACAGGAGGCATTCACCATGGCCAAGAACAAGAACCGCAAGCAGGGCAGCCAGCACGATCGCGCGTCCGCGTCGGAGCGTAGTGCCGAGCAGGCCAAGTCGACGGCGTACGAGTCGCAGACCCAGCCGCAGGCACAGGCCCAGGGCAGCCCGTCCGACGTGGCGCGCAAGCACCAGCGGCGCTTCGGTCACAACTGACGCGTCGGCCGCTCGCGGTCATGCACGAGAGGGGCGTCCCGCACGGTGCGGGACGCCCCTCTCGTCGATTCCGTATCGCCCTGGGGCTCAGCCGGCCAGGCAGGACGGTCCGAGCAGCACCTTCAGATCGCCGAAGAGGGCCGAATCGGCCTTGACCCGGTGCCGGTCCAGGCGCAGGACGGTCGTCTTGCGGGGGCCCTGGAGCTTGATGCGCACCTCGGTGTCGCCCCGGTGGTGGCTGAGCACCTCGCCGAGCCGGGTGACCATCGGCGGAGTGATCTTCACGGTGGGGATGGTGAGGACGACGGGCGCGTTGGTCCCGGCGTTGGAGATGTCGGGGACCTGCATCTCCATGGCGACCAGCCGGGGCACGTCCTCGCGCTTGTCGAGCCGTCCCTTGACGAAGACGACGGTGTCCTCGACGAGCTGGGTGGAGACCAGCTGGTAGGTGGCGGGGAAGAACATGCACTCGATGGAGCCGGCCAGGTCCTCCACGGTGGCGATGGCCCAGGCGTTGCCCTGCTTGGTCATCTTGCGCTGGAGGCCGGAGATGATGCCGCCGACGGTGACGATGGCGCCGTCCCCGTAGTCCCCGCTCATGAGCTGGGAGATCGAGGAGTCGGCCTTGTCGGACAGCACGTGCTCCAGGCCGAACAGCGGGTGGTCGGAAACGTACAGGCCGAGCATCTCCCGCTCCTGGGCGAGCAGGTAGGCCTTCTCCCACTCGACGTCGGAGAACTCCACGTCCAGGCCGAAGCCCGGCTCGTCGCTCTCCTCCTCGCCCATGCCGCCGAAGAGGTCGAACTGGCCCTCGGCCTCCTTGCGCTTGACCTGGACCACGTTGTCGATCATCGGCTCGTGGTGGGCGACGAGACCCTTGCGGGTGTGGCCCATCTCGTCGAAGGCGCCGGCCTTGATCAGCGATTCGACGGTGCGCTTGTTGCAGACGACCGCCTCGACCTTGTCGAGGAAGTCGGGGAAGGAGCTGTACTTCCCCTTGGCCTTGCGGGAGCGGATGATCGAGTCCACGACGTTCTGGCCGACGTTGCGGATGGCGGTCAGGCCGAAGAGGATCACGTCGTCGCCCTGGGCGGCGAAGTTGGACAGCGACTCGTTGACGTTGGGCGGCAGCACCTTGATGCCCATGCGGCGGCACTCGTTGAGGTAGACCGCGGACTTGTCCTTGTCGTCCTTGACCGAGGTCAGCAGGGCCGCCATGTACTCGGCGGGGTAGTTCGCCTTGAGGTAGGCGGTCCAGTAGGTGACCAGGCCGTACGCCGAGGAGTGCGCCTTGTTGAACGCGTACCCGGCGAACGGCACCAGGACGTCCCACAGCGCCTTGATCGCCGCGTCGGAGAAACCCTTCTCCTTGGCGCCCGCCTCGAAGAGGACGAAGTTCTTCGCCAGCTCCTCGGGCTTCTTCTTGCCCATCACCCGGCGCAGGATGTCGGCCTCGCCGAGCGAGTACCCGGCGACGATCTGGGCGGCCTTCTGGACCTGCTCCTGGTAGACGATCAGGCCGTAGGTGAGGCCGAGGACCTCCTTGAGGGGCTCCTCCAGCTCCGGGTGGATCGGGGTGATCTCCTGGCGGCCGTTCTTGCGCTCCGCGTAGTTCGTGTGCGAGTTCATGCCCATCGGGCCCGGCCGGTAGAGGGCCGAGACGGCGGAGATGTCCTCGAAGTTGTCGGGCTGCATCTGGCGGAGCAGGGAGCGCATCGGCCCGCCGTCGAACTGGAACACGCCGAGCGTGTCACCGCGGCAGAGCAGTTCGTACGTCTTGGGGTCGTCCAGCGGCAGGGAGAGCATCTCCAGGTCGATGCCCTTGTTGGACTTCACCATCTTGATGGCGTCGTCCATGATCGTCAGGTTGCGCAGGCCGAGGAAGTCCATCTTCAGCAGGCCGAGCGACTCGCACTGCGGGTAGTCCCACTGCGTGATGGTGACGCCGTCGGTGTGCCGCACCCAGACCGGGGCGTGGTCGACGATCGGCTCGCTGGACATGATGACGCCGGCGGCGTGCACACCCATCTGCCGGACCAGACCCTCGACGCCCTTCGCGGTGTCGATGACCTTCTTGACGTCCGGTTCGCTCTCGTACATCCCCCGGATCTCGCCGGCCTCGCTGTAGCGCGGGTGCTTGGGGTCGGTGATGCCGTTGAGGTCGATGCCCTTGCCGAGGACGTCGGCGGGCATCGCCTTGGTGAGGCGGTCGCCCATGGCGTACGGGTAGCCCAGCACCCGGGCCGAGTCCTTGATGGCGTTCTTGGCCTTGATCTTGCCGTAGGTGCCGATCATGGCGACCTTGTCGGCGCCGTACTTCTCGGTCACGTACCGGATCACCTCGACGCGCCGGCGCTCGTCGAAGTCGATGTCGACATCGGGCATGGAGACGCGCTCGGGGTTGAGGAACCGCTCGAAGATCAGCCCGTGCTCGATCGGGTCGAGGTCGGTGATGCCCATCGCGTACGACACGATCGAGCCGGCCGCGGAGCCACGGCCGGGGCCCACCGCGATGCCGTTGTTCTTGGCCCACATGATGAAGTCGGCGACGACCAGGAAGTACCCCGGGAACCCCATCTGGATGATGATGTCCATCTCGTACTCGACCTGCTTCTGCCGGTCCTCGGGGACGCCGCCCGGGAAGCGGCGCTGCATGCCCTTGCGCACTTCCTCCTGGAACCAGGTGATCTCCGTGAAGCCGTCCGGGATCTCGAACTTCGGCATGAGGTTCTTCGCCTCGAACATGCCGGAGGTGTCGATCTGCTGGGCGACCAGGAGAGTGTTGGCGCACCCCTGCTGCCAGGCGTCGGAGGAGTCGACGGCGTACATCTCGTCCGTCGTCTTCAGGTAGTAGCCGGTGCCGTCGAAGCGGAAGCGGTCCGGGTCGGAGAGGTTCTTGCCGGTCTGGATGCAGAGCAGGGCGTCGTGGGCGGTGGCCTCGTGCGCGTACGTGTAGTGGGAGTCGTTGGTGACCAGCGGCGGGATGTCCAGCTTCCTGCCGATCTCCAGCAGCCCGTCACGGACCCGGCGCTCGATCTCGATGCCGTGGTCCATCAGCTCCAGGAAGTACCGGCCCTCGCCGAAGATGTCCTTGTAGTCGGAGGCCGCCTGCACCGCCTCGTCGAACTGGCCGAGCCGCAGCCGGGTCTGCACCTCTCCGGAGGGGCAGCCGGTGGAGGCGATGAGGCCCTCGGACCACTGGGAGATGGTCTCCTTGTCCATCCGGGGCCACTTCTGGAGCCAGCCCTCGGCGTACGCGTCGGAGGAGAGCCGGAAGAGGTTGTGCAGACCGGTCTTGTTCGACGCCCAGATCGTCTTGTGGGTGTACCCACCGGATCCGGACACATCGTCGCGCTTCTGGTGCGGCTGCCCCCACTGCACCTTGCGCTTGTGTTTACGCGACTCGGGAGCCACGTACGCCTCGATGCCGATGATCGGTGTGACCCCGGCCTTGGTCGCCGAGTGGAAGAAGTCGTATGCCCCGTGCAGGTTGCCGTGGTCGGTCATCGCGATGTGCGACATGCCCATCTCGTTGCACGCCTCGAACATGTCCTTGAGCCGCGCCGCACCGTCCAGCAGCGAGTACTGGGTATGAACGTGCAGGTGCGTGAAGGGCGGCTTGGTCACGGCGTCGGGCCTCCGGGAAGTCGGGCGATGACGGACGGGGGAACAGCGTGGAAGTCTACGACGTGGCGGACCCGGACGGCGGGCACTACCCGCGATCGCCGAGCGTTGGAGAGGGCGGGACACGTGTCCGTTTTGTCATGCACTCAGTCACGCTCGCAGTGGAGCGGACCCGGGCCCGGCCAGGCACGCCAACGACAGCAGGAGGCAGCAAGAGATGTCGGAAACGCAGACCGGCGCAGCGCAGCGCGGGGAGCAGATTCTCGCCGTTTTCGACACCGCCTTCGGGGAGCTGCTGGCCGCGGATCCGGCCGCTTTCCGGGTCAAGTTCCGCAAGATGGCGGGCTCGGCCTTCGCCTTCTACCGGGGCACGGCCTGCCTGTTCTACACCGATCTGGAGCGGGAGCAGCGTGGCGGCCCGTATCTGGACGAGCGCACGGGCCGGGTCTGGATCCACGGTGATCTCCACGCGGAGAACTTCGGCACCTACATGGACGCCAACGGCCGCCTCGTCTTCAACGTCAACGACTTCGACGAGGCGTACGTGGGCCCGTTCACCTGGGACCTGAAGCGCTTCGCCGCCTCCGTGGCGCTGATCGGGTACGCCAAGGCGCTGGCCGACGAGCAGATCACCGACCTGGTCCGGATCTTCGCCGCCGCCTACCGGGAGCGGATCCACGCGCTGGCGACGGGCGCCAAGAACGACGAGGTGCCGCCCTTCACGCTGGACACGGCGGAGGGGCCGCTGCTGGACGCGCTGCGCGCCGCCCGCTCTCTGACCCGTTTCTCGCTGCTGGACTCGATGACGGTGATCCGGGACTTCGAGCGCCGGTTCGCGGACGGCGGGGGTGCGATCGACCTGGACGCCGCGACGCGGTACAAGGTGCTGGCCGCGTTCGACGGCTATCTGGAGACGCTGCCGGAGTCGAGCCTGACCCGTCCCGACTCCTACCGGGTCAAGGACGTGGTGGGCCGCCGGGGTATCGGCATCGGCTCCGCCGGGCTCCCCTCGTACAACATCCTCCTGGAGGGCAACAGCGACGCCCTGGAGAACGATGTGGTGATCTATCTCAAGCAGGCGCAGACCCCGGCGGTCTCCCGGCACATCACGGACGCCGCCGTGCGGGACTACTTCCAGCACGAGGGGCACCGCACGGTGATCTCGCAGCGCGCGCTCCAGGCCCACGCGGACCCGTGGCTGGGCTGGACCGAGCTGGACGGGGCCGGCCAGCTGGTCGCCGAGGTCTCGCCGTACGCGGTCGACCTGGACTGGTCCGAGATCGACGAGGTGGACGAGATCGCGGCGGTCGTCGCCGATCTGGGCCGGGCGACGGCCACCATGCACGCGGCGGCGGACGACGAGAGCGGCCACTCGCTGGTGCCGTTCTCCACGGAGCGGGCGATCGACGCGGCCATCGCGGCCGACGAGGAGGGGTTCGGCGAGCATCTGGTCGACTTCGCCCACAGCTACGGGACCCGGGCCCGCGTGGACCACCAGATCTTCGTGGACCTGTTCCGCAACGGCCGGATCCCGGGCCTGTAGGCCGTCCGCGTCCGGCCGTGCTGTGACTCTCAGCTTCTTTTAAGGTCCGCTTACCTCCGTACATGACACACTTTCCGGCGATGGACATCTCAGGTACGCAGCTCAGGGTGGTGCGCGCGGCGCTTTTCGCCGCGCTCGTCGTCACCCTGTCCACGGCGTCCCATGTGCTGCTCTCCGGGGTCCCGCTGCCGCTGACGGCCGTCGCGCTCCTCGCGGCGGCCGTCTTCGCCGTGGCGTACGCGCTGGCCGGCCGGGAGCGCGGCTTCGGCGCCATCGCGGGGCTGCTCGTCCCCCTGGAGCTGGCGGCCGACACGCTCTTCACCACCGGTCAGCACCTCTGTTACGGGGCGGCGGGCGGACCCATCGCGGGCCCGTTGCGCTCGGTCGGCTTCGACGTGCTCTGCGGGGGCGGCGAGGTCGCCACGACCGGGGCGCGTCTCGCGGGCGTCGGCACGGTGGGCACCCCGCTCGCCGGGGTGACCGGTGCGGGCGACCGCGCGGCGGCCCTGCTGGCGCAGCCCGGTCCGGCCGTGCCATGGCTGCTGCTCGCCGCCCATGTGGCCGTCGGGCTGCTCGCCGCCGCCTGGCTGCGGCGCGGAGAGGCGGCCCTGGCGGGGCTGCTGCGCACGGCGGCTCTGGTGGCGTTCCGTCCGCTGCTCACCGCGGTCGCCGTGGTGCGCGGGTCCGTCCGGTCCGCTTCCCGTCTCCCTCACGCCGCCGGGCTCGTGCACCCGCTCTTCGCGGCCCGCTTCCTCGTGCACTCCGTGGGACGGAGGGGGCCGCCGCTCACCGCGTACGCCCTTGCTGCCTGAGGGCAGGACGGCCGACGCCGAGCAGCACCCTTTCCACTCCCCACGCACCCACGGAGAACGATCATGAGCAAGCGCAACACCCAGGAGAACAAGGCAGCGGCCCGTGAGCGGCTGCGCGCCGAGCGCGAGCGCCAGGCCAGGAAGGACCGGACCCGCAAGCAGCTCGTCGTCGCCGTCTCGGTCGTCGCGGCCCTCGCCGTCGTCGGAGGCATCAGCTACGGCGTGATGCAGCTGAACAAGCCGGACGCCTGGGAGACCGCCGCCGACGCGAAGAACGTCAGCGCGCCGAAGAACACCTCCGGCACCGACGGCACCACCGTGGTGATCGGCAAGTCCGACGCCGAGAAGACCCTGGAGCTGTACGAGGACTCCCGCTGCCCGGTCTGCGCCACGTTCGAGCAGGGCGTCGGCGAGACCCTCGCGAAGGACGTCGAGGCCGGCAAGTACAAGGTCAAGTACGTCGGTGCGACCTTCATCGACAACACCGACAACGGTGAGGGCTCCAAGAACGCCCTGAGCGCGCTCGGCGCCGCGCTGAACGTGAGCCCCGAGGCGTTCATGGACTACAAGGCCGCGCTGTACTCCGCGAAGTTCCACCCGCAGGAGAGCGAGGACAAGTTCGCCAAGGACAGCTACCTCATCGAGGTCGCCGACTCGGTGGACGCGCTCAAGGGCAACAAGGCCTTCCAGAAGGACGTCGAGGACGGTACGTACGACGCCTGGGCGATGAAGATGTCCGCGGCGTTCGGCAAGAGCGGGGTGGAGGGCACCCCCACCCTGAAGATGGACGGCAAGAAGGTCACGGCCGAGGGCAGCGACAACGCCCCGATGACGGCGGCCGACTTCACGGCGGCGGTGGACAAGGCGCTGAAGGCGTAACGCGGACAAGGCGCTGAAGGCGTAACGCCTCAGGGGCGGCGAGCGGCGAGGCGCCGGCCGCGGGTCCGCCCCCAGGGGTGGCCGGGCCGGACGGTCGCCGGCCGGAGGGCCACCTCCCGGCGACCGTTTTCCGACGGGCGGACGAACTTTCCCTGTTCGCCCGCCCGTTCGCTGTACGCGCCAGTAGGGTGATCGGCCGTGACCAGTCGACACGTACCCTCTCCGAGCCGCCGCACGGTCGTCCGGGCCGCCGCCGCGACCGCCGCCGCCGTTCCCGTACTCTCCGCCACCACAGCCGCTTCCGCATCCCCCTCACCGGAGGTGACGGCCCCGGCGCCCGCCTTCCTGCACGGCGTCGCCTCCGGTGACCCGTTGCCCGACGGTGTCCTGCTGTGGACCCGCGTCACCCCCGAGCCCGGCGCGGAGCCCGGTTCGGGGCGCGGGGCCGATACACCGGTGCGCTGGGAGGTCGCGGAGGACCGGAACTTCAGCGCGATAGCCGGGAGCGGTACGACGCTCGCCTCGGCCGCCTCCGACCACACGGTGAAGGCCGACGTCCGCGGACTGCGGCCGGCCTCGACGTACTACTTCCGCTTCACGGCGGGCGGCGAGGGCGCCGAGGTCCGCTCCCCCACCGGCCGCACCCGCACCGCGCCCGCCACCGGGGCGAGCGTGGCAGGGCTCCGCTTCGGTGTGGTGTCCTGCGCCAACTGGGAGGCGGGCTGGTTCTCCGCGTACCGCCATCTCGCCGCCCGCGGTGACCTGGACGCGGTGCTGCACCTGGGCGACTACCTGTACGAGTACGCGACCGGCGGCTACCCGACCCAGGGCGCGGCCCTGCGTGAGCACCGGCCCGCCCACGAGATCCTGAACCTGGCCGACTACCGCCTGCGGCACGGCAACTACAAGACGGACGCCGACCTCCAGGCGCTGCACGCGGCCCACCCGGTCATCGCGATCTGGGACGACCACGAGTTCGCCAACGACGCCTGGTCGGGCGGGGCACAGAACCACACCCCGGGTACGGAGGGGGTGTGGGCCCAGCGGGTGGCGGCGGCCAAGCAGGCGTACTTCGAGTGGATGCCCGTCCGCGCCTCCACCGAGGGGACCGTCCACCGGCGGCTGCGGTTCGGGCGGCTGGCCGATCTGCACCTGCTGGACCTGCGGAGCTTCCGTTCCGAGCAGGCGTCCATCGGCAACGGCTCGGTGGACGACCCGGAGCGTACGATCACCGGCCGGGCGCAGCTGGACTGGTTGAAGGCGGGCCTGGCAGGGTCGGACGCGGTGTGGAAGCTGGTCGGTACGTCGGTGATGATCTCGCCGGTCGCCTTCGGGGCTCTCCCCGCCCATCTGCTGGGGCCGCTCACCGGGCTGCTGGGGCTGTCGAAGGAGGGGCTGGCGTTCAGCGTCGACCAGTGGGACGGGTACACCGACGACCGCAAGGAGCTGATCGGGCACCTGCGGGACCGGGGGATCACCGACACGGTGTTCCTGACCGGCGACGTCCACATGGCCTGGGCCAGCGAGGTGCCGGTGAAGGCGGCGACGTATCCGCTGTCGCCCTCGGCGGCGACGGAGTTCGTCGTCACGTCGGTGACCTCGGACAACCTGGACGACATCCTGCGGGTCGCGCCGCAGACCGTGTCGCTGGCCGCGTCCGCGGCCGTCCGTACCGCCAACCGCCATGTGAAGTGGGTGGACATGGACTCGCACGGCTACGGCGTCCTGGACGTCACCGCCGAGCGCTCGCAGATGGACTACTACGTGCTCTCCGACAAGACGGCCAAGGACGCCGCCTCCTCCTGGGCCCGCTCCTACCGGACGCGGCGGGGCACCCAGCGGGTGGAGCGGGTGGACCGCCCGGTGCTCTGAGGCAGAGCGGCTCCTGCGCCCTACAGCGTGGCCAGGAAGCCGAGCGCGACCTTCCAGGCCTGCTCGGCGGCAGCCTGGTCGTAGTCGTGGAGGTCGGGGTCGGTGAACAGGTGGCCGGCCCCGGGGTAGCGGTAGATCTCCACGTCCGCGCCGGTCCGCTGCATCTGGAGGTACCAGCTGTTCAGCCAGTCGTGGGACTCGAAGGGATCCGGGTCCGCGACGTGCAGCTGGACGGGGAGCTCGTCCACCGTCGCGTTCTCGGCGATGTCCGAGGTGCCGTGGAGGAGCAGCAGCCCGCGCGCCTTCGCGTCGCCGAGCGCCAGGGTCTGCGCGGTCGCCGCGCCGAGGGAGAAACCGGCGTAGACGAGCCCCTGGTCGGAGTAGGGGGCCGCGGCCAGCACCGCACGCTTCAGCAGCTCCTCCTTGCCGACCTCCTCCTTGAAGGCCATGCCCTCCTCCACCGTCTCGAAGGTGTGCCCCTCGAACAGATCGGGCACGCGCACCTCGTGGCCGGCGTCCCTCAGACGTGCGGCCGCGGCGTGCACTGCGGGCGTGACCCCGTAGGTCGAGTGGAAAAGCATGATGTTCATGAGGCCCATGGTGCCAGTTGCGCCTCGATGCTTGGAGGACCGGACGATGGAGAACGTGCTGCGCCCGCTGATCGTCTTCGGCGGATCCGTGGTGATCACACTGCTGGCCGGCTGGCTGGTCGACCGGCTGCTGCGCAGGGCCGACAGCCGTCACCACGAGACCCCGCTGTGGGGCCTGCTGCGGCGCTGCCGACCACCGCTGCAAGTGGTGATCATCACCGCCCTGCTGCGCGGCAGCTACCGCCAGTCGGGCATCGCCTGGGTGTGGGAGCACCGGGTCGGGATCGGCCAGGCCCTGTCCCTGGTCCTGATCGGTGCCTCGGCCTGGCTGGTGGTCCGGGCCGCCGCGACGGTCGTCGAATCCAGTTACGCCCGGTACGCGACGTCCACCCGCGATCCTGCCCGGGTCCGGCGGGTCCGTACGCAGGTGACGCTGATCCAGCGGGTCGTCATAGCGGTGGTGACGGTGGTCGCCATCGCCGCGATGCTGCTGACGTTCCCGGCGATGCGCGGGGTCGGCACCTCGATGCTGGCCTCGGCCGGTGTGCTCGGCATCGTCGCCGGTGTGGCCGCCCAGTCGACCCTCGGCAACCTCTTCGCGGGGCTCGAGATCGCCTTCGGCGACATGGTCAGGCTCGGCGACACGGTCGTGGTGGACGGCGAGTGGGGAACCGTCGAGGAGATCACCCTGACGTTCCTGGCGGTACGGACCTGGGACGAGCGGCGGATCACGATGCCGGTCTCGTACTTCACGAGCAAGCCGTTCGAGAACTGGTCGCGCGGCGGGGTCCAGATGACCGGCACGGTCTACTTCCACCTCGACCACGCGGCGCCGATCGCCCTGATGCGCAAGAAGCTGCGGGACGTCCTCGGCGACATCGCCGCCTGGGACGGCCGCGACTGGTCCCTCGCCGTCACCGACACGACCCCGACCACGATCCAGGTGCGGGCGGTGGTCACGGCGAAGGACGCGGACGACATCTGGACGGTGCGGTGCGCGGTGCGCGAGCAGCTGATCGGCTGGCTGCGCGACCACCATCCGTACGCGCTGCCGCGCGTCGCCACGTCGCCCGGCGCGCTGCCGCCGGGCGAGCAGTGGGCGGAGCTCACCGGGGCGCAGACCCGGCCCAGCCGCAACGGGTCCGGCCCTTCCCGTGACCTGGACGACTCCAAGGCGCCCCGGACCGGCCGCGGCTGAGACCGCGGGGTTCAGCGCAGGGAGCGGACGTCCAGGTAGCGCAGCACCCGGTCCACGACCTCCGGGTCGGAGCCGGCCTCGTTGCGCGCCGAGAGCACCTCGTGGCGGGCGGCCGACATCATCTCGCGCTGGACCCGGCTGACCGCCTTGAAGCGCTCGGCCCGCTTCGCGTACGCCTCGCGCCGCTCCTCGTCGACGATCTCCGGGTTGATGCGGGCCCCGATGTCGTACGCGGCCTTCTGGAGCCGCTCCACGACCTCCTCCGGGAACTCCTCGACCTCCTGGATCTCCTTGAGCCGGAGCTTGGCGGCCTTGGCGGCGCGCAGGGCGAGCTCCCGCTCCAGGGCCTCCTCGGCGTCCGCGTCGGCGCGCACGCCGAGCTTGCGGACCAGCCAGGGCAGGGTGAGGCCCTGGAAGACGAGGGTGACCATGATCACGGAGAAGGCGATGAAGACGATCTCGTCGCGGCCGGGGAAGGGCTGTCCGTCGTCCGTCTCCAGCGGGATCGCCAGTGCCAGCGCGACGGAGGCCACCCCGCGCATCCCGGCCCACCACATGACGACGGTCTCCCGCCAGCTGGTAGGGATCTCCTCGTTGACGTCCCGCCGGGTGTGCAGCCGCTTGGCGAGCCAGGTGGCGGGCAGCAGCCAGGCCAGCCGGACGCCGACGACGACCGCGACGATCACCAGCCCCCAGCCGGCCATCTGGAACTCGCGCCCGTCGGAGGAGCCGAACACGCTGTGCAGCTCCAGGCCGATCAGCCCGAAGGCCACGCCGGTGACCAGGGTGTCGACGATCTGCCAGAAGGTACGTCCGGTGAGCCGGCCCAGCACGTCGTCGGCGTCGGCGGTGCGCTCGGCGAGGTAGAGGGCGACGGTCAGGACGGCGAGGACGCCGGAGCCCATCAGCTCCTCGGCGAGGACGTAGGCGACGAAGGGCACCAGGAGACTCAGGCCCACCTGGAGGGTGGCGTCGCCCAGCAGGCCCATCAGCTTGATGGTGAGCCAGCCGAGCGCGAGGCCGACGGCGATCGCGACCACGGCGGAGAGGATGAGCAGCCCGAAGGCCTCGGGCACCGAGAAGCTGCCGCTCACGGCCGCGGCGATGGCCAAGTGGTAGAGCACGATGGCGGTGACATCGTTGAAGAGCCCCTCGCCCTCCAGGATCGACACCAGTCGGCGCGGCAGTCCGACCGAACCCGCCACGGCGGTCGCGGCGACCGGGTCGGGCGGGGCGACGAGCGCGCCCAGCACGACGGCTGCGGCGATCGGCAGCCCGGGCACGACAGAGTTGGCGACCGCGGCGACGGCGGCCGTGGTGACGAAGACCAGGGCGACGGCCAGCAGGAAGATCGGGCGTTTGTTGGCGACGAACTGGCGCCAGGAGGTGCGCTGCACGGAGGCGTAGAGCAGCGGCGGCAGCAGGGCCGGGAGGATGAACTCGGGCGGGATGTCGACGTTCGGCACGAAGGGCGCGAAGGCCATCGCGACCCCGGCCAGCGTCATGAGGACCGGTGCCGGCAGCCCCAGGCGGGCGCCGAGGGGCACCGTGACCACTGCTCCGAGCAGCAGCAGGAGCAGCAGGGTCATCTGATCCACGGGAGGTGCCTTCCGGAGCGTACGGTTCCGGGCCTCTCACCGGGCCGACGTCCAGGTCACGGCTCAGCCGTGCCCGCAGGTCCGGCCGGGGTGAGCGGCCGTCAGGAGCCCGGCCGGGTCAGCGGCCGAGCGGGCCTCCACCCTGCCACGCCTGGTTCACGGAGTGGGCGAGGCCTCCCGCACGGCGGGATCAGGCAGGCCCGGTCCTCCGGCGCATCGCCCGGTGCGCAATGCCCGCGTCCGGGAACTCGGGGCCGTACGCGAGGTATCCGAGCCGCTCGTAGAAGCCGAGGGCGTGGGTCTGGGCGTGCAGGTCCACGGCGGCCAGGCCGAGCCGGCGCGCCTCGTCCTCGATGGCGCGCACCAGGGCCGCGCCGACGCCGAGGCCGCGGGCCTGCCGCGTCACCGCGAGCCGGCCGAGGGAGCCGACGGTGAGGTCGCCACCGGTCTTGCCGGCCGCGTCGGCGCCGTGCAGCAGCCGCCCCGTACCGAGGGCGGTGCCGTCCGCCGCGACGGCCAGGACGTGCACGGCGGTGGGGTCGTAGGCGTCGTACTCGATCTCCTCGGGCACGTTCTGCTCGCCCACGAAGACCTCCTTGCGCACCTGGAAGCAGGCCTGGAGGTCGCTCTCCTCTACGGCCCTGCGGGTGGTGTACGGGGGTGGGACGGCGGTCACTGGCTCTCCGCGGCGATGGTGTCGAGGGCGTGCTGGAGGTCGGCCGGGTAGGTGCTGGAGAACTCCACCCAGCTGCCGTCGCTCGGGTGCTCGAAGCCCAGGCGCACCGCGTGCAGCCACTGCCGGGTCAGCCCGAGCCGCTTGGCCAGGGTCGGGTCGGCGCCGTACGTCAGGTCGCCGACGCAGGGGTGGCGGTGGGCGGCCATGTGGACCCGGATCTGGTGGGTGCGGCCGGTCTCCAGCTTGATGTCCAGGAGACTGGCGGCGCGGTAGGCCTCGATCAGGTCGTAGTGGGTCACCGACGGCTTGCCCTCGGCGGTGACCGCCCACTTGTAGTCGTGGGTGGGGTGGCGCCCGATGGGGGCGTCGATGGTGCCGCTCATCGGGTCCGGGTGGCCCTGGACGAGGGCGTGGTACTTCTTGTCGACGATCCGGTCGCGGAACTGGGCCTTGAGCAGGGTGTAGGCGCGCTCGGACTTGGCGACGACCATCAGGCCGGAGGTGCCGACGTCGAGGCGGTGCACGATGCCCTGGCGCTCGGCGGCGCCGGACGTCGAGATGCGGTACCCGGCGGCGGCGAGGCCGCCGATGACGGTGGTGCCGTTCCAGCCGGGGCTGGGGTGGGCCGCGACGCCGACCGGCTTCATGATGACCACGATGTCGTCGTCGTCGTGGACGATCTCCATGCCCTCGACGGGCTCGGCCACGACCTGGACGGGGGCGGGTGCCTGGGGCATCTCGACCTCCAGCCAGGCGCCACCGTGCACGCGCTCGGACTTGCCGGCCACCGAGCCGTCCACCTGGACCTTCCCGGCAGCGGCCAGCTCGGCGGCCTTGGTGCGGGAGAAACCGAACATCCTGGAGATGGCGGCGTCGACACGCTCGCCTTCCAGGCCGTCCGGTACGGGCAGGGTGCGGATCTCGGGGTGCGTACTCACCTGTCGAGTATGCCTTGCGCCGGGCACTCCCCGCGCAGCCCCGGCCCCGGTCAGTCCTTGTGCACGGTCCCGTCGGGATCCAGGCCCTTGAAGGAGAGGATCACGATGAGGATGCCGCCGCACACGATGGCGGAGTCGGCGAGGTTGAAGACGGCGAAGTGCTTGGGGGCGATGAAGTCGACCACCGCCCCTTCGAACACGCCGGGGGCCCGGAAGATGCGGTCGGTGAGGTTGCCGAGCGCACCGCCCAGCAGCAGTCCCAGGGCGATGGCCCAGGGCAGGCTGTAGAGCTTGCGGGCCAGCCGGATGACGACCACGATCACGCCGGCGGCGATGATGGTGAAGATCACCGTGAACGCCTCGCCGAACCCGAACGCGGCACCGGGGTTGCGCAGCGCCCGGAACTGCAGCCAGTCACCGATGATGTCGATCGGCGGCTGGTGCTCCAGCCTGGCGACCACGATCATCTTGGTGACCAGGTCCAGCAGGTAGGCGACGACGGAGACGCCGATGAGCACCAGGATCTTGCGCTTGCCCGTGCCCGCGTTCACCGCGGCGTCGGCGGCCGTGGAGGCGCCGTCGTCCGTGTGCTCGGTCTCGGGATTGTCCGGCGTACCGATGATGCGCTCCGCCTCTGCCACGTGAGTCCCTCAACCTAGGTGCCTGACTGAGGACGAGGGTACGACACACCTGTACGGGTCAGCTGCGCCGCTCCTGCTTCTGTTTGTCCTCGACGCAGAGGGTGGCGCGGGGAAATGCCTGCATCCGTGCCTTGCCGATCGGTTTGCCGCACACCTCGCAGAGCCCGTAGGTCCCCGCCTCCAGGCGGGCGAGCGCCCGCTCGGTCTGCTCCAGCGTCTCCTGGGCGTGGGCGGCGAGCGACAGCTCATGTTCACGCGTGATGTTCTTGGTGCCCGTATCGGCCTCGTCGTCGCCCGCGCCGTCGCCGGAGTCCCGCATCAGCCCGGCGAGCGCCGCTCCCGAGGCCTCCAGCTCGCTGCGCAGCCGCGTGATCTCGCCGGTCAGCAGAGTGCGTGCCTCGGTTACCTCCTCGGGCGTCCAGGGGTCCTCCCCGGGCCGTACCGCCAGTTCGCCGGGGGCGGTCGCGGCGGCTCCGCGGGCCGGCGGCACGGCCGCCTCGTCCGTACCGGCTGCGGGGCGACTCGCGCTCTTCTTGGCTACCACCGTGTGGGCTCCCGTCTCCTCGGCGGCCGCAGCCGCCCCTGTGGCCGTCTGTGCGGCCGTCTTCGAAGCCTTCTTGGCCGCGCTCTTCTTCGTGGTGCTCTTCGTGGTGCTCGTGGTGCTCTTCCTGGCAGCGGCCTTCTTCGCGGCAGCCCTCTTGGCCGGCGCCTTCTTCGCGGCCGCCTTCTTTGCCGCTGCCTTCTTGGCAGGCGCCTTCTTCGCGGGCGCCTCCTCGGCAGCCGTCCCGCCCTCGGACGTCTCGTCGGCCGGTGGCTTCCCGTCGGCCTTCTGCCCGGCCGCGGTCTCTTCCGCCGTCTTCTTCGCCACCATGGCCGCGGCCCCTTCACATATTGTGATCTTGCACGCGAATCGTGCTGGGACGATAAATCGACCCCAGTCCCGCGGCAACGGGGCACGCCGCCCTTTCGCCCCTCCCCGTACCCGGTCGTGGCGCGCCTGCATCCGTTGTTCCCAGCTCCCCGCCCGGTAATCCAGCCCCCGACCGCCCCCGCCCCCCGTACCCGACTCCGTACGCCCCCGACTGGCCATTCGGGTCACGCCGGGCCCCGGTTAAACCGGTCGGCCGTCAGCCGTCCGGGCCCGTACACTGGGCCCAGCGAAAGGCATGGACGGGACGAGTAGCGCCGTACGCAGCCAGCAGCGACCCGGGGACGGTGGGAGCCCGGGGGCGAGCGCGTCGTGAAGATCACCCCGGAGCCGCCGGAAGAACGTTTTGGACCGTGGGTTCCGCCCCACGGGCACCAAGACCACTAGACCCGGCGTCGCGACCCCAATGAGGGGGCCACGGGCACACGCCCGGGGCCAAGGAGGGTGGTACCGCGGGAGCCGAGACGCTCTCGTCCCTCCGACGGAAGTGGAATACGTCCGCCGGAGGAAGCCGCACATGACATCGCCGCAGTACCGCCAGGTACCCGCCCAGGTCGACCTGCCCGCGCTGGAGCACGCCGTTCTCGACTTCTGGCAAGAGAACAAGGTGTTCGCCAAGAGCCTGGATCAGTCCGAGGGCCGCCCGGAGTGGGTCTTCTACGAGGGCCCCCCCACCGCCAACGGCATGCCCGGGGCCCACCACATCGAGGCCCGCGTCTTCAAGGACGTCTTCCCCCGCTTCCGCACCATGCAGGGCTACCACGTCGGCCGCAAGGCCGGCTGGGACTGTCACGGCCTGCCGGTGGAGCTCGCGGTCGAGAAAGAGCTGGGCTTCAACGGCAAGAAGGACATCGAGGCGTTCGGCATCGCCGAGTTCAACGCCAAGTGCCGTGAGTCCGTGACCCGGCACACCGACGCCTTCGCCGAGCTCACGACCCGTATGGGCTACTGGGTCGACCTGGACGACGCGTACCGCACGATGGACCCGGAGTACGTCGACTCCGTGTGGTGGTCGCTGAAGGAGATCTTCAACAAGGACCTGCTGGTCCAGGACCACCGCGTCGCTCCCTGGTGCCCGCGCTGCGGCACCGGCCTCTCCGACCACGAGCTCGCCCAGGGCTACGAAACGGTCGTCGACCCCTCGGTCTTCGTCCGCTTCCCCCTCACCTCGGGCCCGCTGGCCGGCGAGGCGGCGCTCCTGGTCTGGACGACCACCCCCTGGACCCTGGTCTCCAACACGGCGGTCGCCGCTCACCCCGAGGTCCGCTACGTCGTCGCGACGGACGGCGAGGAGAAGCTCGTCGTGGCCGAGCCCCTCCTGGAGAAGTCGCTGGGCGAGGGCTGGGAGGTGACCGGCCCGTCGTTCACCGGTGCCGAGATGGAGCGCTGGACCTACGAGCGCCCGTTCACGCTGGTCGACTTCCCGGCCGAGGCGCACTACGTGGTCAACGCCGAGTACGTGACGACCGACGACGGTACTGGTCTGGTCCACCAGTCCCCCGCGTTCGGCGCCGACGACCTCCTGGTCTGCCGTGCGTACGGCCTGCCGGTGGTCAACCCGGTCCGCCCCGACGGCACCTTCGAGGAAGACCTCCCCCTGGTCGGCGGCGTCTTCTTCAAGAAGGCGGACGAAGCGCTCACCGCGGACCTGGACGCGCGCGGCAAGCTCTTCCGCCACGTCCCGTACGAGCACAGCTACCCGCACTGCTGGCGCTGCCACACGGCGCTGCTCTACTACGCGCAGCCGTCCTGGTACATCAGGACGACGGCGATCAAGGACCGCCTCCTCCAGGAGAACGAGAAGACCAACTGGTACCCGGACTCGGTCAAGAACGGCCGCTTCGGCGACTGGCTGAACAACAACGTCGACTGGGCCCTGTCCCGTAACCGCTACTGGGGCACGCCGCTGCCGATCTGGCGCTGCGAGGACGACCACCTCACCTGCGTGGGCTCCCGCGCGGAACTCACAGAACTCACGGGCACCGACCAGTCGTCCCTGGACCCCCACCGCCCGTTCATCGATGAGATCACCTTCACCTGCACGCACGAGAACTGTCAGCTGGAGGCGTACCGCGTCCCGGAGGTCATCGACGCCTGGTACGACTCGGGTTCGATGCCGTTCGCGCAGTGGGGCTACCCGTACAAGAACAAGGAAGTCTTCGAGAGCCGCTACCCGGCGCAGTTCATCTCGGAGGCCATCGACCAGACCCGCGGCTGGTTCTACACGCTGATGGCGGTAGGCACGCTGGTCTTCGACAAGTCGTCCTACGAGAACGTCGTCTGCCTGGGCCACATCCTCGCCGAGGACGGCCGCAAGATGTCCAAGCACCTGGGCAACATCCTCCAGCCGATCCCGCTGATGGACCAGCACGGGGCGGACGCGGTGCGGTGGTTCATGGCGGCGGGCGGCTCCCCGTGGGCGGCACGCCGGGTGGGCCACGGCACGATCCAGGAGGTGGTTCGCAAGACGCTCCTGACCTACTGGAACACGGTCGCCTTCCAGGCCTTGTACGCGCGCACGTCGGGCTGGGCCCCGTCGGCGGCCGACCCGGCCCCGGCGGACCGCACGGTCCTGGACCGCTGGCTGCTCAGCGAACTGAACGCGCTGGTGGACCAGATGACGCTCGCGATGGAGGGCTACGACACCCAGCGTGCCGGCAAGCTGCTCTCGGCATTCGTGGACGACCTCTCCAACTGGTACGTACGCCGCTCACGCCGCCGCTTCTGGCAGGGCGACAAGGCGGCGCTGCGCACGCTGCACGAGGTCGTCGAGACGGTGACCCGGCTGATGGCCCCGCTGACCCCGTTCATCACCGAGCGGGTCTGGCAAGACCTGATCGCGCCGGTCACACCGGACGCCCCGGAGTCGGTGCACCTGTCCTCGTGGCCGAAGACGGACCTGGCGGCGATCGACCCCACCCTCTCGACCCAGATGGCACTGGTGCGCCGCCTGGTGGAGCTGGGCCGGGCGACGCGTGCGGAGTCGGGCGTGAAGACGCGCCAGCCGCTGTCGCGCGCGCTGGTGGCAGCGAGCGGCTTCGATGCGCTCTCCTCCGATCTGCGTGCGCAGATCACGGAGGAGCTGAACGTCACATCGCTCGCCACACTCTCTGAGGTCGGCGGTTCGCTGGTCGACACGACGGCGAAGGCGAACTTCCGGGCGCTGGGCAAGCGGTTCGGCAAGGGCGTCCAGGCGGTGGCCAAGGCGGTGGCGAACGCAGACGCGGCGGCGCTCTCTCTCGCCCTGCGCGAGGGCACGGCGTCGGTGGAGGTGGAGGGCGAGCAGATCACCCTGACCCCCGATGAGGTCATCATCACGGAAACTCCGCGCGAGGGCTGGTCGGTCGCCTCGGACGCGGGCGCGACAGTCGCCCTGGACCTGGAGATCACCCCGGAGCTGCGGCGCGCGGGCCTGGCCCGTGACGCGATCCGCCTGATCCAGGAGGCCCGCAAGAACAGCGGCCTGGACGTGGCGGACCGCATCGCCGTCCGCTGGATCTCGACGTCCCCGGCGACGGTGGAGGCGCTCACGGAGCACACGCCGCTGATCGCGGACGAGGTCCTGGCCCTGGACTACGCGGAGGGCGAGGCGGACGACACGTATGGCGCCCCGTTCGAGGACGAGGGCCTGGCCCTGACGTTCCGCCTGCGTAAGCAGTAGCCCGTACGTCTGAGAGGGCCCGGCCGACACGCCTCGGCCGGGCCCTCCGTCGTACCCCTCGGGGCGACCCTCGCGCCTCAATTGCCGGCCGGGCTAGAAATCCGGTACCTCCGCCACGTGAAGGCGAGGCCCCGATCCAGCCCCGCTCCGCCCCGGAACCAGCCCGTCCGGCGCTTGAGGACAGAGGGGGGCCCGGAGCGCAGACCCGGTTTCGGGAAGAAGCGGGTAGGGGAACAGCCCGCCGCGGGCGCCCCCACCCGCACCCACAACGGCGGCCGCCCACGTCAGAGGGCCGGGCCCCGGGGAAACCCCGGGGCCCGGCCCTCTGACTGCCGACGGCTACGCGCTCAGCGAGCGCGATCCGCTCAGTTGTCGTCCTCGTCGATCAGGAACCCACGCATCGGCGACGGCGCCTGCTGCATCGGCTGCGGCGCCTGAGGCCGGACCGGCGCCATCGGCTGCGTCATCGCGGGCGACATCTGCTGCTGCCCGCCGTAGGACGGCGCACCGCCCATGGACTGACCGCCACCCATCTGCTGGCCGCCATGGCCACCGTGGTTGGAGCTGCCCATGGAGTGACCCATCGCACCCGCACCGGCCGGGGCCAGCGAGGGCGACGGCGGCAGCGATGCGGCGGCCGGGGTCCGCGGCGGGGCGAGCGAGTCGTCCGACTGGGTCTCCAGCTGGCGCAGCTGGCTCTCCAGGTAGGACTTCAGCCGCGTGCGGTACTCGCGCTCGAAGCCACGCAGGTCCTCGACCTTGCGCTCCAGCGTCGCGCGGGCCGACTCCAGCGAGCCCATCGCCACGCGGTGCTTCTCCTGCGCGTCCCGCTCCAGGGCGTCCGCCTTGGCGCGCGCGTCGCGCTCCAGGCCCTCGGCGCGGCTGCGCGCCTCGCCGACGATCTTGTTGGCCTCGGAACGGGCCTCCGCGATCGCCTGGTCGGCGGTCTGCTGCGCGAGCGAGAGGACACGGGCGGCGCTGTCGCCACCGGGGCCCTGCCCCTGCTGCTGCATCTGCGGCTGCTGCATCTGCTGCATCTGCTGCTGCTGGGGGTGCTGACCCATGGGGCCGCCCATCGGGCCACCCATGGGACCGCCCTGCATCGGGCCGGGGCCGTGCGGGCCCTGCGGGCCGCCGTGGCCACCCTGGGGGCCATGACCGCTGGGGCCGGCAGGCAGCTGCGGAGCTCCACCGGGCAGCTGGGGCGGACCCATCTGCGGGGGCTGCTGCTGCTGCGGCGGTCCAGATATGGCGGCGGGAACGGGCGCGCCCGGGCGGTCCTGCTGCTCCGGGGGTTTGCGCATACCCTGCTGCTGCTGCTGCTGTTGCTGGTTCTGCGCGGCCGCGCGCGTCGCAGCGGCCAGCTTGGCGCGCAGGTCCTCGTTCTCACGGAGCAGACGGGTCAGCTCCGATTCGACCTCGTCGAGAAAGGCATCGACCTCGTCCTCGTCATAGCCTTCTCGGAGGCGGACGGTCGTGAACTGCTTGTTCCGCACGTCCTCGGGGGTCAACGGCATCTCTTCTTCACCTCTACGTAGTCGTCGGCAGTCGGCAAGACCGTATCGCTCACAACCTGACCACAACGCTGATCAGGATGTAGACGATGATCATCAGAACGAAGAAGGACAGGTCGAGTGCCACGCCCCCGAGACGCAGCGGCGGAATGAACCGCCGCAGAAGCTTGAGCGGTGGATCGGTGACAGTGTAGGTGGCCTCAAGTACGACCACCATCGCCTTGCCGGGTTGCCATGAACGTGCGAACTGGAAGACGTAGTCCATGACGAGCCGGAAGATCAGCACGATGAGGAAACACATCAGCGCGATATAGACCACATCCACTGCGACGCCCATGTCCCGCGCTTCCCTCTCCCCTGGCTCTCGTAGCTCCGGCCTCTCGGCCGGGTTGTTCCCGGTGTCGTGTTCTCAGCTCTGGTTGAAGAATCCGCCCTCTGCGATGCGGGCCTTGTCCTCCGCCGTGACATCGACGTTAGCAGGCGACAACAGGAACACCTTCTGCGTCACGCGTTCAATGCTGCCATGGAGCCCGAAGACGAGTCCTGCGGCAAAGTCGACAAGTCGCTTCGCGTCCGTATCGTCCATCTCCGTGAGGTTCATGATCACCGGAGTGCCCTCACGGAAGTGTTCCCCGATGGTACGGGCCTCGTTGTAGGTCCTGGGGTGCAGCGTGGTGATGCGGTACGGCTCCCGCTCGGACACGACCTTGGGCATGATCACCGGTGCGTTCTTCTCCATGTTCGGGCGTTCGGGTGTGATGGATGCCACGGGTGCGATTCGGGCGGGTCGCCCGCTTTCCGCGGGGAGCTGAACCGGCTCACGCTGGGCCGGCGGCTGCACCACTCGTACCGGTTCGTCCCTTTCGCGTTCCCGCTCGCGCTCGCGTTCCACCTGGTGCGGGGGCTGATGCCGTCGCCGATCGGGCTCCGGCTCAGGCTCGAATTCGTCATCGGGGTCGAACCCCGGACCGTCGTACCCATCGTCCTCCACGAGGCCGAGGTAGACCGCCATCTTGCGCATCGCGCCGGCCATGCTCCGAGTCCTCCGCTCTGTGGTGGATCGGCATTCGTCACCAAGTGCCCGCGATCCACTGTGGTCCGCCCCGCCGTGCTGGGGAATGACCATATTTTCTGCTGTGGTCCGACTTGCTTCGCGACGTTACCCGAGCCCGGGTCGGACTCCGAGTACCGCCGTACCGACGCGTACATGTGTCGCTCCGGCCGCCACCGCGTCCTCAAGGTCCGCACTCATACCTGCGGAGACCATGTTCGCAGCCGGATGACCGGAGCGCAGGCGGGTGGCCAATTCCATCAGCCGGTCGAACGCGGCCCGTTGCCTGCCGGCAAACGGTCCGGCCAGCGGCGCCACGGTCATCAGACCGTCGAGCCGCAGACCCCCGGCCGCGTCGACCGCGGCCGCCAACTCCTCGATCCCGTCGGGCGCGACCCCGCCGCGCTCACCGCGCTCGCCGCTCTCCGCGTCCAGGGCGACCTGGATCAGACAGCCGAGTTCGCGCTCGGCGCGGACCGCGGCGGCCGAGAGGGCGGTGACCAGCTTGATCCGGTCCACCGACTGCACGACATCGGCATAACTCGTCACAGAACGAACCTTGTTCGTCTGCAATTGTCCGACAAAGTGCCATGTCAGGGAAAGATCCGCACAAGCTGCGGCTTTCGGTGCCGCGTCCTGGTCACGGTTCTCGGCGACATGGCGCACACCGAGTTCATGCAGCATGCGCACATCGCTCGCGGGGTAGGTCTTGGTGACCACGATCAGGGTCACTTCCTCGCGCTTACGGCCGGCCGCGGTGCAGGCGGAGGTGATCCTTTTCTCCACCTGTGCGAGATTCGCCGCGAGTTGAGCTTTACGGTCCGTCATGCCCTATCAGTCCAACCAGACATATCCGGCGAGCCGCCCGGTGGTGCGGTCGCGGCGGTACGAGAAGTGGTCGCCCGATTCACGGGTGCAGACCGGCGAACGGTGCAGGTCACTCACCCCGAGAGCGGCGAGCTGGGCGTGGACTCCGCCGGTGACGTCGACCGCCGGGGTCCCCCAGCTGGTCTCGGACCAGGTGCCGGGGACGACTGCGGCGACCTCGGCCCGCATCTCCTCGGGCACTTCGTAGCACCGTCCGCAGACAGCCGGTCCGGTGTGCGCGGTGATCCGGGACGGGCGCGCCCCCAGGGCGGTCATCGCTTCGACCACCGCGGGGACGACTCCGGCGACCAGTCCCGGCCGCCCGGCGTGCGCCGCCCCGACGACTCCGGCGACCGGATCGAGGAGGAGGACGGGGGTGCAGTCGGCGGTGAGGACCGCGAGCGCCAGCCCGCGCCGCGTGGTCACCACCGCGTCCACGGCAGGAATCTCCGCGTCCGCGCCCCAGGGTCCGTCGACCACCGCCACGTCCCGGCCGTGCACCTGGTTCATCCAGACGACCGAGGCGGGGTCGAGGCCGAGCCGACGGGCCGCGCGCTCGCGGTTCTCGCCGACGGCGGCGGGGTCGTCACCGACCGCGCCGCCGAGGTTGAGCTCACCGTACGGAGCGGCGCTCACCCCGCCCCACCGGTCGGTGAAGGCGAAATGAGCGCTGGCCGTGACGGGTTCCGCCTGGTGCTGACCTATCACTTCAAGAAGTCCGGTACGTCCAGCTCTTCGGCCTGGGCGTCCTGGTAGGGACGGGCCGGCGGGACGTGCGGCGGAGAGACCTGGGACAGCGGGCCCTCGCTCGAAGCCGTCGCGGGGGCGGGCTCGGCCGGGGCCGGGCTCTCCTCGCGCGGAGGTACGGAACCGAGTCCGCCCGACGGGCGCGCGGACTCAGCGGAGGGCCTGGCCTGGGCGGCCGGCTCCTCCCTCTTGTTCGTGTTCCCGCCCAGCGCGCTCTCCCGGCGGGTCGGCGGCTGCCCGCCGTCGAACCCGGCCGCGATCACGGTGACCCGCACCTCGTCGCCCAGGGCGTCGTCGATGACGGCGCCGAAGATGATGTTGGCCTCGGGGTGTGCCGCCTCGCTCACCAGCTGGGCGGCCTCGTTGATCTCGAAGAGACCGAGGTCGCTGCCGCCGGAGATGGAGAGCAGGACGCCGCGGGCGCCGTCGATGGACGCCTCCAGGAGCGGCGAGGAGATCGCCATCTCCGCCGCCGCGACCGCGCGGTCGTCGCCGCGCGCCGAGCCGATGCCCATGAGTGCCGATCCGGCCTCGGACATGACCGACTTGACGTCGGCGAAGTCGAGGTTGATCAGGCCCGGCGTGGTGATCAGGTCGGTGATGCCCTGGACACCCGAGAGCAGGACCTGGTCGGCCGACTTGAAGGCGTCGAGCACGCTGACCTGGCGGTCAGAGATGGACAGCAGGCGGTCGTTGGGGATGACGATGAGGGTGTCGACCTCTTCGCGGAGTTCAGCGATGCCGTCCTCCGCCTGGTTCGCGCGTCGCCGGCCCTCGAAGGTGAACGGGCGGGTGACCACACCGATCGTCAGGGCGCCGAGCGAGCGCGCGATGTTGGCGACGACGGGTGCGCCGCCGGTGCCGGTGCCGCCGCCTTCTCCGGCGGTGACGAAGACCATGTCGGCCCCCTTGAGGACCTCCTCGATCTCCTCACGGTGGTCCTCTGCCGCCTTACGACCGACGGCCGGGTTCGCCCCGGCGCCGAGGCCCCGGGTGAGTTCGCGGCCGACGTCGAGCTTGACGTCGGCATCGCTCATCAACAGGGCTTGTGCGTCCGTGTTGATCGCGATGAACTCGACGCCCTTGAGACCGACCTCGATCATTCGGTTGATGGCGTTGACACCACCGCCGCCGACACCGATGACCTTGATGACTGCGAGGTAGTTCTGCGGTGCTGCCACGTCGAAGGCCTCTCGCCTCGAGTTACGTGTCGTCGCTCCGCGGAGGACCCGCGGCGACGACTGATGTCGATGGGGACGGTCCGAACGCCGACCCAAACCCTAACGTTCAACTTTAGGGTTACCAGTGTGTCTGCTTCCTGGACTCTTCCGAACAGGACACTAAGTCGACAAGTGGCGCACGTTCAACGAACACGCCGAACCTCCCGTTTTTCTTTTCACCCTATGTGATCACCCGTAGCGCTGACCAACCAGGGTGCTGGCCAGCACAAATGCACGTCAACTCGCTGATACCGCTGGGGCGGTGGGGGCACTCACGTCGAAGTGTCCTCCTTTGGGGGCCGCCTTCATGAGAGCGGTGAGAACACGCGCCTTCACCGGCCCGTCCTCACTACTGCCCCAGGTCACCGAGCGATCACGCGTGAGCCTCAAGGAGATCCCGTCGTACGAGGTGACCAGTACCGCCTCGGTGGCCCCGGCGACACCCTTGGGCAGGTCGCCCGCGACCTGTACCGCTTCCTGCAACAGACGGTCACTGCCGAACCGGCGCAGACTCGCGGACCGGCCCGGCTTCAGCTCCAGCAGGGGAACGCCCTCCGGCGCCCGGTCCACCGTGGCGAAACGGAAGCCGGTTCCGTCCACTTCGACGAACTTCCCGCCCTTTTCGACCAGCAGGACCGGCTTGCGTTCGGTCACCTTGAGTCCGATGCCGTGCGGCCAGGACCGCACGACATCCACGGAGCCGATACGAGGCAGCTTCTGGAGCAACCGGCCTTCCATCCCGCCGGTGTCCACGGAGATCAGCGGCGCCCCGAGCGGGACGGCGGCAACCGCTTCCACCTCTTCACGGGTCAGCACCTCGGTGCCGGTGGTGGTCACGCGTTCCACGCGGAGCCAGGAGGAGCCGTAGAGCACCCAGATGACGAACGCGGTGAGCAGGGCCGCCGCGACGCCGATCAGGATCAGGAGCGTGCGGCGGCTCAGCCGGCGCTCCTCGGGGCCGATGTGCGGCGGGCGGGCGGGGGTGTCCGCACGCCCCGCTGCGCCGCGCTGGGCGGTCGTCGGTCCGGCCACGCTCGCTCCTTCGCCGGGCCCGGGGCGCCCGCCCCGGGTCCGCACCGCCTCACGCCTGGCGGCGGGAGGCAATCGCTTCGTACACCATGCCGACGAGCAGGTCGTCGGCGTCGCGCCGGCCGAACTCGGCCGCGGCGCGGGACATTTCGTACAGCCGGTGGGGGTCCGACAGCACCGGCAGGACGTTGCCCTGCACCCACTCGGGGGTCAGCGCCGCGTCGTCCACCAGCAGGCCGCCGCCGGCGTTGACCACCGGCTGGGCGTTCAGCCGCTGTTCGCCGTTGCCGATGGGCAGCGGGACGTAAGCGGCGGGGAGCCCGACGGCGGAGAGTTCGGCGACGGTCATCGCGCCCGCGCGGCAGAGCATCATGTCGGCCGCAGCGTACGCGAGGTCCATCCGGTCCACGTACGGTACCGGGATGTAGGGCGGCATCCCGGGCATGTTGTCGATCCGCGGCAATTCGTTCTTCGGGCCGACCACGTGGAGGATCTGGATCCCGGAGCGCTGGAGCAGCGGCGCGACCCGCTGGACCACCTCGTTGAGGTGGCGCGCGCCCTGCGAGCCGCCGGAGACCAGCAGCGTGGGCAGGTTGGGGTCGAGGCCGAAGGAGGCGCGGGCCTCCGGGCGGACCCGGGCGCGGTCCAGGGTGGCGATGGTGCGGCGCAGCGGGATGCCGATGTAGCGGGCGCCGCGCAGCTTGCTGTCCGGCGTGGAGACGGCGACCCCGTGGGCGTACCGGGAGCCGATCTTGTTGGCGAGGCCCGGGCGGGCGTTGGCCTCGTGGACCACGATCGGCACGCCGACGCGCTTGGCGGCGAGGTAGCCGGGCAGCGCGACGTAGCCGCCGAAGCCGACCACGCAGTCCGCCTTGGTGCGCTCCAGGACCTGCTCGGCGGCCTTGATGGTGCCGCGCAGCCGGCCCGGGACGGTGATCAGCTCGGGGGTGGGCTTACGGGGCAGCGGTACGGCAGGGATGAGGGCGAGCTCGTACCCCCGCTCGGGTACGAGCCTGGTCTCCAGGCCGCGTTCCGTGCCGAGGGCAGTGATTCCCACGGTCGGGTCCTGCCTGCGCAGGGCGTCTGCGAGGGCAAGCGCGGGCTCGATGTGTCCGGCGGTCCCCCCGCCGGCGAGTACGACATGCACCGAAATTCACCGCTCTCCGGACGGACGCTTCTTGACGCGCCGTCTCATCGTCTTCCATGTCACCCCGGGCCTCCGCATGGCCAGGGCCGCCTTCGCGGCGGGATCGTTCCGCGCGAAGGCGATCATGAGCCCGACCGCGAACATCGTCGGCAGCAGGGCGGACCCTCCGTAGGAGAACAGCGGGAGCGGGACACCGGCGATCGGCAACAGGCCGAGCACCGCACCGATGTTGATCACGGCCTGGGCCATGATCCAGGTGGTCACGCCTCCCGCGGCATACCTGACGAAGGGGTCCTCCGTGCGTCCGGCCACGCGGATACCCGCATAGCCTAGAGCCGCGAACAGGGCGAGCACGGACAGCGTCCCCGCCAGACCCAGTTCCTCACCGGTGATCGCGAAGATGAAGTCGGTGTGCGGTTCCGGGAGTTGGCCCCATTTTTCCACACTCGCACCCAGCCCGGAACCGAACCATCCGCCGGAGGCCAGAGCGTAGATTCCGTGCGCGGCCTGCCAGCAGCCGGCCTCCGGATCGGGTTCGCCGATGACGCCCATGCAGGAGAGCCGGGACATCCGGTTGGGGCTGGTCCAGATCAGCAGGAACGCGATGACGGCGGCGAATCCGAGCACCCCGGCGAAGAGCCGGGTTGGGGCACCGGCCAGCCAGAGCAGGCCGAACAGGATCGCCGTGAGAATGATCGCGGTCCCCATGTCACCGCCGAGCATGATCAGCCCGAGGAGCATGAAGGCGACCGGGACGAGCGGGACGAGCATGTGCTTCCACTGCGTCAGCAACCGCTTGTCCTGCTTGCGGGCGAGCAGGTCGGCGCCCCACAGGATCAGGGCGAGCTTGCCGAACTCGCTGGGCTGGAGCTGGAACGGGCCACCGAGGTAGAGCCAGTTCTGGTTGCCGTTGACCGACATCCCTATCCCCGGCACCTGGACCAGGACCATGAGGAAGACCGTGATCATGAGCATCGGGTAGGCCAGCCCGCGGTGGAGCTTCACCGGCATCCTGGAAGCGATCAGCATGAGCGTGCCCCCGATGACGGCGGCGACGAACTGCTTGCCGAAGAAGTACGTCGACGACTTGTCGATGTTCAACGCCTGGATCATCGAGGCGGAGTAGACCATCACCAGGCCCAGCACGGTGATCAGGAGGCTGGAGCCGAGGATCACGTAGTAGGCGGTCAGAGGGCGGTCCCAGGCCCGGCGTGCCTGCTCGTAGAGGCGCCGTACGCCACCGCGCGGGGTCCGGGGGGCTCGGGAGCCGCCTCCCGCGCCCCGGGCCGGCGCCGGCCGGCGGCTGCGTACGGCGGAGCTCTTCTCGGCCGGCATTGTCGCTGTCCCCTCCACTCTTCATGCCGTTCGCCGGAGTCCGCGGCGGCGACGGCAGGCCCGGGGCGACCCTCGCCGAGGACCTGGACATCCTCGACCGGCTGGACGACGAA
>NZ_JBEXSI010000055.1:0-44217 GCF_040613515.1 Streptomyces sp. NPDC006261 | reverse complement strand
GGCGCGGGCCCGCTCCACGTTGGCGGTGATGCCGTCCACCGTGCGGTCGGCCAGCAGCCGGGATCAGCTGACGCATGGAGCGCGACACGGCCGACAGCGTGCGAAGGGCGTGCCCACGGCCGAATCCGCCGCGGCCCTGGCCCGCTCCGTCGCGGGCTCGTACGGTGTCCTCCTGGGCTGAACGCCGTCCCCGCGCGGGGGGCGTGGTGCCGTTTGGCCTCTGGCGGATCAGGACACGGGCGTGCTGCGGCGCGGTGAGCGCCTCGCACCGGACGGGCGCGGTCCGGCGAAGCGGGTGATGACGGGGCCGGCCACGGCGAGCAGGAGGACATAGGCGGCGACGAGGGCGCCGAGCCGGTCATGACCGGTGCCCATGAGGCCGATGATGACGATGGAGAACTCGCCCCGGGCGATGAGCGCGGTACCCGCCCGCAGCCGTCCTCGGCGTCCCACTCCTTCGCGGCGCGCCGCGTACCACCCGGATGCCACCTTCGTCGCGGCGGTGACCACGGCCAGGAGCAGGGCGGCCGGAAGCACCGGCAGCAGCGAGTCCGGTGGGATCGACAGGCCGATGGCGAGGAAGAACACCGCGGCGAACAGGTCTCGCAGCGGGCTCAGTACCTTCCGTGCCCGGTCGGCCGCTGAGCCCGTGAGGGAGAGCCCGATCAGGAAGGCGCCGACCGCCGCCGAGACGTGGACGGCCTCCGCGAGGGCCGCCACGACCAGCGTCACGCCGAGGACGCGCAACAGCAGCTGCTCCGCGTCGGGGTGCGACAGCAGTCGCCCCAGGTGATGCCCCCACCAGTAGGACATGGCGAGCGCCACCGCGACGGCGCCCAGGGCGAGCAGCACTCCCAGCAGGGCCTGCTGCCACGTCCCTCCGGCAGTCACCACGGCGAGCAGCGGGAGGTACGCGGCCATCGCGAAATCCTCCAGCACCAGCACGGACAGCACTGCGGGGGTCTCCCGGTTGCTCATCCTCCGCAGGTCACCCAGAAGCCGGGCGATGATTCCCGAGGAGGAGATGTAGGTCACCCCGGCGAGCGCCAGGATCCCTCCGGCGTCCAGCCCGAACAGCCATCCCGCCACCGCACCGGGGGTCGCGTTCAGTACGAGATCGACCCATGCCGAGGGCAGGTGGCGGCGCAGACTGACCGTGAACTCCGGCACGGTGAACTCGAGGCCGAGTACCAGCAGCAGAAGGACGACGCCGATGCCCGCGCCGGTCTCCACGAAGGCACCGGCTGCCGGGACCGGGGCGATTCCTCCCTCGCCCAGAGCCAGCCCGGCCAGGAGATACAGCGGGACCGGAGACAGCGCGAAGCGCCGCGCCAGCGTGCCGAGCACGCTCAGGCAGGTGAGGATGATGCCCAGCTCCAGCAGCAGGGCGACCGAGATGTGCATCCGCTCAGCCTCGGACGAGCTGGTCCACGGCGGCGATTCCCTCGCGGGTCCCGATCACCACCAGCACGTCCCCCGCTCTGAGGACCTCCTCCGGACCGGGGGACGGGATGACCTTCTCACCACGGACGATCGCGACGATCGACGCGCCGGTCCGTGTCCGTGCCCTGGATTCTCCCAGCGGGCGGCCGACGAGAGGGGTACCGGCGACCACCTCGACCTGCCCGGCGCTGAGCCCGGGCACTTCTCTGGTCAGATCCGCGAACCGCTCGGCGATACGCGGCGCGCCCAGGATCTCGGCGAGGACGTCGGCCTCCTCGCCGGTGAGCCGGAACACGGCCCGTGCCTGATCCGGGTCCTCTTCTCCGTAGACCGCCAGTTCGAAATCGCCCGAGCGCCGTGCGATCACACCGACCCTGTCGCCCTCCAGATTGACGAACTCGTAGAGCAGTCCCACACCCGGCAGTAACACTTCGTTGACGTCCACCTGCACTCATCCCGTCCGTCGTGCAATCGCTGTCGTACGGCTCGGTGCCCCGACCGCCGTGCCCTGGGTATTCGGCATCCGGGGGCGGCGGCTCAAGCTCCGGCCTCGGCCGCGGAGGCCCATGGCAACTCTCGCTCGTGTTGCGCTCGGGTCGGCAGGGCCAGGAGGGCCCGGCGTGAAGGGCCGGACGGCCTCCGCACGACCACTGGCTCTCGCCCGGGCGGCCGGCAGCGGCTGTGTCGAAGGCGGGTGTCAGGCCGGTCGGCCCTGGAAGTGGCCCATAGGCCCCATGGCAGGAGGAGCATGTGCGGGGTGGGCTTGGGACACGAGAGTCAGGCAGTCCGGACGTAGGAGGCATGATGAGTGGTCTGGTGGTCGTGGGTGTGGACGGGTCGGAGTCGAGTTACGCCGCAGTGGAGGCGGCGGCTCGGGAGGCGCGGGCGCGGGGGGCCAGGCTGCGGGTGGTGCACGCGCTGGTCTGGCCGGTCACGTACGTCCTTCCTCGCCCTTCCCCGGGGGGCACGTCGCCGTTGGGGCCGCCGCCGATGGACCCGTCCGAGGACGGGCTTCGGAAGATGGCCGGGGGGCTGGTGGCCGAGGCGGTCGGACGTGCGCGGACGGCGGCGCCGGATGTCGAGGTCAGCCAGGCCGTGGTGACCGGCGAGCCCTTGCCCGTTCTGGAGGCGGAGTCCCGTGCTGCCGAGCTGGTCGTGGTGGGGTCCCGGGGGCTGGGCGGGTTCGTCGGCCTGCTGACCGGGTCGACGGCGGTGCACCTGGTGGCACACGGGCGGTGCCCGGTGCTGGTGGTGCGCGAACAGCCCCTCGCGGACGGTCCGGTCGTGCTGGGTGTCGACGGCTCGGCCGCGGGCGAGCCGGCGGTCGACTTCGCCTTCGCCACGGCGGAGCGGCGGAAGGCCCCGCTGGTGGCGCTGCACGCCTGGACGACGTGGAACGCGCCACTGCCCGCTCCGCAGGACGCTTCCGCGCCGTACGCCAACCCGCCGGGCGCTCTCGCCGAGGAGGAGGACACGCTGCTGTCCGAGGCGCTCGCGGGCTGCCGGGCACGGTATCCGGACGTGGTGGTGGAGCGCCGGGTGGTGCACGGCCGAACGCGCGAGGCGCTGATCGACGCGAGCCGCTCCGCACAGCTGATGGTGGTCGGCGCTCGAGGGCGCGGAGGGTTCGCCGGGCTGCTGCTCGGCTCGGTCAGCCAGGCCCTGCTGCACCACGCACACTGCCCGGTCGCGGTGGTGCGGGTGGCGGGCACGCGGCACTGACCCCATCCCAGCGCGGGCTCGCCGGCGTGTGCCGGGTGCTGACGCGGACTGCCGAAGGGACGCGGTGGCGCCGCAGGGCGTGCACGGCACATGGCCGGCACGCAGCCCCGTTCAGTCGCGACGGCTTCAGGGCCACTCGGCCCCGCCGAGCGGCCCTGAAGCCGGCCCGTTGGTCCCTGGGCGCAACGGAGCGGCTGCGCCGAGGATGAGGGCAGGGAGCGGCGCATCGGCGGCGCGCAGGACGGGAGAGTGCAATGACTGATCCGGTGATCGTAGGGGTGGACGGGTCCGCCTCGAGTCTTGAGGCGGTCGACGCGGCGGCTCGTGAGGCGCGCCTGCGTGAGGCCCCGCTGCGGATCGTGCATGCTTTCGGCCACGCGCCCGGCCACACGCCCGGCCACCGGCCGGCCGGCGGGCCGCCGTGGAGCCCGGCCGCCCGCGGTCTTGAGCCGATGGTCGAGGGGGCGCTCGCCGTCGCCGAGGAACGGGCGCACGCGGCGGCACCGGGCGTGGCCGTCACTCGGTCGGTGGTGGCCGGGGAGGCGCTGGAGGTGATGGAGATCGAATCGCGGTCGGCGTCCTTGGCCGTCGTCGGCAGCCGGGGGCTGAGCGGGTTCTCGGGACTGCTGCTGGGCTCGACCGCGGTGCACCTGGCCGCGCACGGCCGGTGCCCGCTGATGGTGGTGCGAGGCCGACCCGATCCGGCCGGTGCGGTGCTGCTGGCCGTGGACGGCTCCGAGGCCGGTGGGGCTGCGGTGGAGTTCGCGTTCGCCGAGGCCGCTCTGCGCGGGGCGCCGCTGGTGGCCCTGCACGTCTGGAACACCTGGAGCGAGCGCGCCTACGAGGGCCCCGGCGACCCCATCAACGCCATGGTGGTGGATATCGAACGGCTTCGTGAGGCCGAGCAGCGCCTGCTGGACGAGACGGTGGCCGCCTGCGGGAAGAACTTTCCTCAGGTCAGGGTGGAGCGGCGACTGGAGCGCTCCCGGATCCGCCCGGCCCTGATCGAGGCCAGCCGCGACGCCCAGCTGTTGGTCGTCGGCGCACGGGGACACGGTGGCTTCACCGGCTTGCTGCTCGGGTCGGTCAGCCAGGCCCTGCTGCACCACGCCCACTGCCCCGTCGCCGTCGTCCGCGGCCAGGCATGACCGCGCCTCGCTGCGCACATGGGTCATGGACGCGGTGGTCCCGCAGCCCTCGCCCTGCTCGATCCCCCTGATCGGCCGCGCGGTTCGTACGGTTGCCCACTCGTGAAAGCACGACTTCCCCGGGTGGGTCGCGGTGCCGTCCCGGCAGGCCCGGTGGAAGCGGCTCCGCGCACTCGGTGCGACAGGCACCGCGTACGGCCGCCGTGACCGGAGCGGCGGGGCGGGGCGGACCGGCGCCACGCCTGCGGCCCGCTCCGCACCGGTTCAGCCGTCCATGGGCTGCCTAGCGGTCGTGTGGAGAGGTCCGGTGGGAGTCCCAGTCAGCGCGCCCTCCGGCGCCGAGGACTTCGACGGGGGAGGAGAGTTCGTCGCTGGGCCGCTCCCGCAGCTCGCGGCGGGTGATCCGGGCGACGAGCGCGGGGAACAGGGGACGCAACGGCTGGCACCAGCGGAGCCACGGTGGGCAGTAGATGTTCGGCGCACGGCGGGTGATGCCCCGGGTGAGCCATCGGGCGACCTCGTCGGTGGAGTGCACGCGGCGAGCGGGACGGGGCTGGTTGCGCCGCAGAGTCTCCAGGACGGGGTGGTCGTCGATGCCGGTGAGCATGTCCGTACCGGTCCAGTGCAGGTAGGCGATGCCGACCTGGACTCCGCCCGGTTCCAGCTCCCCGCGGAGGGCGAGGGCGAAGGACTCCGCCCCTGCTTTGGAGGCGCAGTAGGCGCTCATCATGGGCGCGGCCCCGAACGCGGCGGTGGAGGCGATCTGGAGGAAGTAGCCGCGGCTCGCGGTGAGCTGGGGCAGGAACGCGCGGGCGGTGCCGGCGGAACCGATGAGGTTGACGTCGATGACCCGTTGCCACAGCTCGGGAGCTGTGCGGTCGAACGGGCCGCTCACGGCGATGCCCGCGTTGGCGACGACCACGGAGGCGGCACCGAGTTCGGCTTCCACCCGACGGGCGGCGTCCGCGAGCGCCCTGCGGTCGGTGATGTCTGCCTCCACGCAGATGCTCCGGCCGGGCAGCGAGCCGGCGACCGCCATCAGCGTCTCCTCCTCCCGTCCGATCAGGGCGACGTGCATGCCGGCCTCGGAGAGGTGCCTGGAGAGCGCCTCGCCGATGCCGCGCGCTGCCCCGGTGACTACCGCGACCCGCCCGCGCAGGGGAGGGCCGGGGGCACGCCGGTTCAGGGGCCCGCCAGAGATGTCAGGCATCGTCTCTCCTCGCTTCGGGTCCGAACGTTCGCTCACGGTCCGGCTCCCCGATGTGCACGGGTGAGCCGGGTTCCCGGTACGTGCCTCGTGAAACATGCGGAGATGACCGCCTGCCGAAGCGCCGCCGGCCGCCGTCGCCCACGTGCCCGGCGCAGCGGCGTGCTGGAGACTGAAGGTGCCCGGCGGCCCAGGTCTCCGGTGGTCACGTGGGAGAGAGGCAGGACCCGGTATGTGCCCGACGCAGGATGACGCGGCCGGCCCGCCTCACCAGGGCTCCGGTCCGGAGCGGGGCACGGACGGCGCGGACCCCTTCGAGGTCGACGAGGAGGTCCAGCACGCCCTGGACCGGCTCACCCTGCTCATCAATGCGGCAGAGGCCCTTTCCAGCACGCTCGAGGTGGACCAGGGGCTCCGTCGGCTCTGCCGCACGCTCATTCCGGGCCTTGCCGACTGGTGCGCGGTCGACCTGCTCGACGAGCGGGGGCGGCTGCGCAGGCTCGTCGTCGAGCACCGGGACGCCGACGTGACCCCGCCGGGCCTGGACGAGGGGCTGCTGCCCCCGGCCGAGGGCTCCGCGGCCTCGGTCGCCCGCGCGCTGCTGGGTGTGGGGCCCGTCCTGCTCACCGACTTTCCCCCGCCGAAGGACGCGGACGACCCCCTGTGCTCCCGGGAGAAGGAACTCTTCGAGCGTCTGGCGGCCGATACGGCTGTCGTCGCCCCGCTGAGAGCCCGGCGTCAGGTGCTCGGTGTGCTGACCCTAGCCCGTACCCGCAGGGAGGCCCGGCTGACCGAGGACGCCCTCCCCCTCGTCGAGGATCTCGCCCACCGGGTGGCGCTGGCCGTCGACAACGCGCACCTGCACGCGGAGGCACAGCACACGGCAGAGCGGCTGCAGCGCTCCCTGCTGCCCGACCTGCCCACGGACGGGCCGCTCGACGTGGCGGCCCGCTACCAGCCGGCGAGTGCCACCGCCCGGGTGGGCGGCGACTGGTATGACGCCTTCGTGCTGCCGGACGGTGCCATGACACTGATCATCGGCGATATGGCGGGACATGATCTGCGGGCCGCGGTCATGATGAGCCAGACGCGCAACATGCTCCGAGGCATCGCCTGCGACCGCAAGGAACCGCCCGGCAAGATCCTCGCCCGGCTGGACGCGGCGCATCACATCCTCTACCCCCACCAGACGCTGACCTGCATCTACGCGCTGGTCGAACGGCTGGGCGCGGACGAGCCGTGGCTGTTGCACTACGCGGTCGCGGGCCACCCGGCGCCCCTGCTCGTGACGCACGACGGCGAGACCCGCTTCTTCACGGGCGGCCGCAGCCTCATGCTCGGGGTCGATGCCGAGGTCCATCGCCCCGACGCGACCGACATCCTGCCGCCCAGCTCGACCGTGCTGCTCTACACCGACGGCCTCGTCGAGCGCCGCGAGGAAGACCTGGACCGAGGCTTGGCGCGTCTGCGGCAGCACGCGGCGGCCCTGGCCCGTGAGCCGCTCACGACGTTCTGCGACGAGATCCTGGAAGGCATGGCCGCGGGCGGTTCGGACGACGTCGCTCTGATCGCGGTCCGAATGGCGCCCCCGCACGCCAGGAACGTCGTGGCCACCACTTGACAGAGGTTCCGATCACGCCTGTACCGCTCCTCCACGACGCCGACGCCCCGCGCCGGCGCAGCAGGACCAGGGAACCAGTCGATCGGCACGCACGCGAAAACCCTGGGGGAGTACACCACCCGAGCGGTCGTTACGCGCTGCGAGGCTCAAGGCGTTGAGTTTAGCACGTTCCGGAAGAGGTTCATGCGGGGGAACCGCCCGCCCCCGCCCAGGCCGTCGACCCGGACGGGGGAGTCAGGGAGCCGCCGGTCAGCGCGCCGGCCGGAGCTCCAGCGTGCAGCACTTCACGCTGCCGCCCGCCTTGAGGAGTTCGGACAGATCCACACCGACCGGGCGGAAGCCGCGGTCGCGGAGCTGATCGGCGAGAGCGGTGGCGTTCTGCGGCAGGACCACGTTCAGCCCGTCCGACGTGGCGTTGAGCCCGAACACCGCCGCGTCCTCCGCCGAGGCGAGCACGGCGTCCGGGAACAGGCGTTGCAGCACGGCCAGGCTGCCGGGGGAGAAGGCCCCCGGGTAGTAGGCGATCGTCTTCTCGTCGAGCACCGTGAGGGCGGTGTCCAGGTGGTAGTAGTCGGGGTCGACGAGCATCAGCCCGATCACCGGGCGGCCGAAGAACTCCTGGGCCTCGTCGTGGGAACGGGGATCGCTGCGGAACCCCGTACCGGCGAGCAGGAGCTCGCCCACGAGCAGGTAGTCGCCCTCCCCTTCGTTGACGACGCTCGCCGTGCGCAGGTCGGGGAAGCCGTTGTCGCGCAGCCAGCCGTGGTACGCCGGACCCTCGGCCATCCGCTCGGCGTCACGGAAGCGTGCCACGAGGGCGCGTCCGTCGACGACCGTGGCGCCGTTGGCGGCGAAGACCATGTCGGGGAGCCCGTGGACGGGTTCGATGGTGTCGACGGTGTGCCCGAGGCTCAGGTAGACCTCGCGCAGTCGCTCCCACTGGGCGATGGCCAGCGGAGTGTCGACAGGCTTCTTCGGGTCCATCCACGGGTTGATGGAGTAGACCACGTCGAAGTAGGTGGGCCGGCACATGAGGTAGTGCCGGGCACGTGCGGTACGCATGGGTGAGGGTCCCGATCGTCAGGGGCGGCCGGTGAGATAGCCGCCCATCGAGGTGAAGTACCCGGCCGCGGGTAGTTCGCGGCCGTCCCCGGTGCGTACGCGGGTGATGGCCAGACCGTGGTTGCGGCCGGTTCGGGCATCGGCTCCGGCGACGATCACGACGCCGTCGCCCTCGCGGTAGAAGATCCGGCCCGGGGTTCCGCCGTAACGGCCCTCGGACACGACAGCGGACACGACTTCGAGCCGCTGCCCCTTGTGGAAGGTGAAGGCGCTCGGGTACGGAGCGGACTGGGCGCGGATCAGGCGCTCCAGGTCCTGTGCCGGCCAGCTCCAGTCGATACGGATGTCCTCCTCGGCCCGCTTGTGGAAGAAGCTGGCCTTCGAGCGGTCCTGCCGGGTGAACTCGGTCTGCCCTGAGGCGATCAGGCCCAGCGCCTCGGTGGTGACCGGGGCTATGAGGTCGACCGTACGGTGGAAGAGGTCGGTGGCCGTGTCCGCCGGTCCGACGGCGACCGACCTCTGGACGACGATGTCGCCCGCGTCGAGCTCCTCGTCCATCAGGTGGGCCGTGACGCCGACTTCCCGCTCGCCGTTGATGAGCGCCCAGATCAGCGGCGAGAAGCCCGCGTAGGCGGGCAGCAGGGAGTCGTGGATGTTCAGCGTGCCGTGGACCGGCAGGTCGTAGATCTCCGGCGGCATCCACGTCCGCCAGTTGTTGGCCACGATGATGTCCGGGGCCACCTCCTTGAGGCGGTCCACCAGTTCGTCGTCCGGCCGGTTGCGGATGATCACGGGGATCCCGTGCTTCTCCGCCAGATCGGCCACGGAGTCGCTCCAGATCTTCTCGTAGGCGTGCTCGCTTCTCGGGTGCGTCACGACCGTCACCACGTCGTGCTCGGAGTCCAGCAGTGCTTGCAGGGTGCGGTGCCCCCAGGTCTGGTAACCGAACATGACGACCCGCATGGAGGTGCCTCCTTGGAAGAGCGATGACCGGCGCCCAGTAAAGCAAGGCTTACCTAAGAGCACAACGGCCCAAGATTCACAGCAGGGTTGAGGGCTCAGGTAGGCCGGAATCGCACCATGCCGTCGACAGGCGGGGGCCTGCGGGGTAGCTTGGCCCGGCCCGCTCTCCGGCCGTGCGCCGTGGGTCCGACCGCGACGGGGAGGGACCTCCATGCTCTGTACGAGGCTGACGAACGCCCGCATCCTCACGATGGACCCCCACCACCCCGTCGCCCGCGATCTGGGTATCTGGCGGGGCCGGATCGTCGGCGTGGACGAGGCGGTGACCGCCCTCCCGGTCCGCGAGGTGGTCGATCTCCATGGCGCCACCGTGCTGCCCGGCTTCATCGACAGCCATGTCCACCTGGCCTGGGCCGGGTTGAAGTCCCGTACGCCGAGCATCGCCCCGTGCACGCGGATCGAGGACATCCTCGCCGTCGTGGACGAGGCCGCCCGGCGCCCCGCGCCTCCCGGAGCCTGGCTGGATATCGCCCGTTACGACCAGCGGGCGCTGGGCCGCCACCTGTCCGCCGCCGAACTGGACCGGGTCAGCCACGGCCGCAGGATCCTCCTGATGCACGACTCCGGACACGCCTGCGTCGTCAACACCGCCGTGCTGGACCTGCTGCCGGCCGACGTGGAGCACGAGGAGGGCTTCCTCGCCGAGAGTGCCATGACCGCCGCCCGCCGGCTGCGGCTGCCGTACTCCCAGGAGGAGCTCGCCGACGCGATCGAGCACTCCAGGACGACCCCGGCCGGCTCACCCGCCTCATCGTCGACGGACACCTCGCCGGCTGGCAGCTCGCCGTCCACGCCATCGGGGACCGCGCCGCCGACCTCGCCCTGGACGCCCTGGAACGCGCCCAGAAGCTGAAGCCCCGGCCCGAGGCGCGCCACCGCATCGAACACGCCGGCCTCATCCGCCCCGACCAGCTGCCCCGCTTCGCCGAGCTCGGCGTGAGCGCGGTGGTCCAGCCCAACTTCCTGCGGTACTTCGGCGACGACCACGCGACGGTGATGGGGGAGCGGCGGGCCGGCTGGATGTACCGCGGCCGGGGGTTCCTGGACCACGGCGTCACCCTCGTCGGCTCCTCCGACCGGCCCGTCACCGACGGCTCCCCGCTGCGGGCGATCCAGTTCATGGTCGAACGGGCCTCCGCGTCGGGCCGGATCATCGGTGGCGACGAGGCGATCGATGTCGCGGAGGCCGTACGCGCGTACACGGTCGCCGGCGCCCACGTCTGCCGCTGGGACGACACGGCGGGCACCCTCTCCCCGGGCAGGCGCGCCGACTTGGTGGTCCTCGGCGACGACCCGCACCGCGTCGACCCCATGCGGATCGGTGACATCGAGATCGTGACGACGTACGTGGACGGCCGGGACACACGGGAGGTCCTGCGCGCCTGAGGCGCGGGGGTGAGGGTTTCGGCCCTCCGTGCTCCCGGTCACCAGATCAGGGAATCACCTCCTTTTTCGTGTTATTCAGGGCGAATAGGGACATCGGCCCCGTAGGTTGGGGGGAACCGCCACTCGACTGGCGTCCTACGTCACCCCGGCACCGAAGCCGGACGCGCGCCGGGTCGCCGTGGTCCACCGGTCGCCCGGCGCCCCCGCGCGCCGCTGTTCACGAACGAGGAAAGGCAGGGCAGGTGAACGTGCTTGGGATCATCGCCTCCGGTGTGGCCGCGCTGTTCATCACGGTCGTACTCGCCAAGGGCGTCCGCCGTACGGCGCTCCGCTCCGGCATCGGCCGTGAGCCGGGCGGGCGCCCCTCGCGTGCCGGGGTGGTGCGCAGAATGGGCGGCGCGACGGTCGTCATCGGCGTCGGTTCGGCTGCCGCCGCCGGCTCGGCACTCGGCGCGGCGGGCGGCGGGACACGGGCCGTCACCGGACTGCTGGCCGGGGCCGGGATCGTGGCCGCCCTGGGGCTCGTCCACGATGTGCGGCCGCTCGGCGTCCCCCTGCGGGCGGCGGTCCAGACGGCCGCCGCCACACTCGCCGTGTGCCTGGCCGGGCTGTCGCCGGTGGCGGGCGTCCTGGCCGTGATCTGGATCCTCCTCGTCACGCAGGCCTTCGCCCTGCTCGACACCTCCGACGGAGCCCTGGCGACCGTCGGCGCCGTCACCGCCGCCGGGCTGCTCGCCTGCGCGGCCGTCGACGGCCGGTCCGGGCTCGCCCTGCTGCCCGCCGCCCTGCTCGCCGGGCTCATCGGCTTCCTGCTGCACAACTGGCACCCCGCGCGCGTCCGCCCCGGCGCGTCCGCCTCCCTCTTCACCGGCTTCGTCCTCGCCTCCTCCGGCGCGCTGATCCACGCGGCGGCCCCGCCGGAACGCGCCGCCTGGGCCGCGCTGCCCGTCCTCGCGACCGTCGCCCTCGCCGACACCGCCCTCGTCCTGACCTCCCGCCGCCGCGCCTCGCGCCCCCTGCTCCAGGACAGCGGCGACCACATCACCCACCGCCTGCGCCGGATCCGCGTCACCGTGCCCGGGACGGCCGTCGTCCTCGGCGTGTGGGCGGCTGCGGCGGTGGCGACGGGCACGCTGGTGTACGCGGGGACGCTGCACGCCGCCTTCGCCCTCGTACCGCCGGCGGGCAGCGCCCTGGTCGTCCTCGCCCTGCTGAGGATCCCGGCGTACGTAGCTCCGCCCCGGACCGCCGCCCGCCGTCCGGCCACCGGCACGGCTGCGCCGACCGCACCGCCCACGCCCCCCGCACCGGCAGCCGCCGGGCCGGCGAGGACCCCCGCCGGCCGCCCCACCGTGCCCCCGCCGCCCACCGGCCGTTCCGCCGTCGGCCTCACCGCCGACAGGAGCTGACGCGAAGGCCCCAGCCGGCGCTCATCACGCCCGCCATCGCCCGAGCGTGGCCCGGGCCACCGTCCGCGCGTACGGGGACACCATCAGGAACGGCGCCCAGGGCCAGGTGTGGCGCAGGCAGTACACCCACCACTGGCGCGGCGGCAGCTCCCGTACGGAGGTCACCCGGCGCAGCGCCTCGCGCACCCCGATCCCCGGCTCCCTGGAGCCGGGGACGTCCGGCCCCTGCGCGCACACGCCGACGGGCCACGGGGCGACGAACGCGGGCACCCCGGCCCGCCGGGCGCGGAACCCGTGGTCGTAGTCGCCCATCCGGTGGCGGAAGACCTTGTCGAGGTCCCCGACCAGGTCGTACGCGGCCCGCGAGAGCAGCACCACCCGGCCGTCGTACGTGTCGCACGGCTCGGGGTGCTCCCCGCCGGGCTCCACGAGCGCGAGGAACCTGCCGCGCCGCCCGGAGTACACCGTGGCCCCGTCCGCTCCACGGACCGCCCCGACGACGACCGCCCCGGCCCCGACGGCGTCCGCGGCGCCCATGAGCCGCGCGAGGGCGTCCGGGTACAGGTCGACCCCGTCGTCGAGCCACAGCTGGTGCGTCCACCGGTGGCTCGGGCCGCCCGGTCTGCCGCGGTGCGAGCCGCCGCCTCCCCCGCCGCTGCGGCTGTTGCGGCTGGCGATGCGCATCGCCTGGTTACGGGGGACGTCCGCGCCCACCGACATGACCTCGACGGACGGATGGAGGAGGCGGACGGCCTCCGGAGTACCGTCGGTGGAGCCCGCGTCCACCAGGTGCACGCCCAGCGTGGCGTGGGCCGGCAGGCCCTGCTGGCTCTGCAGGGCGCTCAGCGCCGACAGGGTCCTCGCGCGCCGGTTGTGACTCGTCATCAGCACGGCCAGATGGAGGGAGTGCACGGCGGAGCTCCTCACTGAACGAATCTCATCATTCATGCATAAAAGCTGACAATCCGCATAGGCTGAGTGAGTGATCGCCGCACCGATGGAGTACCCGTTTCCCCCGGAGCCCGGCCCCATGTCCCCGGGCCGGGCCCGCCGGGCGGTGCGCGTGGTGGCGTTCGTGCTGGCGGCGGTCAGCGTGCTGACGGTGGCGATCACCTCGACGGTCCGCGCCACCGTCCTGTCGCCGGGCTACTACCGATCGGTCCTGGACGAGGAGTCGGCGTACGACCGCCTCTACAGCGAGGTGCTCGTCGACCCGTCGATCGCCCCGGTCACCCGTGACCTCCTCGCCCATCTGCCCGTGCCCGAGGCGCTCGTGACCTCCAACATCAAGGTCGTCCTGCCCCCTGCGACGGTCCGCTCCTTGACCGACCAGCAGATCCACGCACTCACCGACTACCTGCGTGGCGACACCGACGAACTCCGGCTGGACGTGGACATCGACCCGGTGCTGCGGAACCTGGCCGACCTCGCCCGTATCTACTTCGGTGACCTGGTGGCCAGCCTCCAGGATCAGGAGGAACCGGACTTCGCCCGGTTCACCGACGACCTCACCGCGGCGCTCGAAGCCCTCAAGGAGGGCCGCGCGCCCACCCTGCCCGCCCTGCCGCTCACCGACGACCAGGCGGCCCGCGCCACCGACGCCCTGCTGAGGCTGGTGCCCGAGCGGGACCGGACGGAGCTGCGCCCCGATGTGGAGGTGGCGCTGGGCAGGGGTGACGTCTCGACCGCGCTGGCGACCACGGCGGCCGCCGCGCTCGCCGACGGTTCAGGGACCGCCGCCGCCGATCTGCGCACCACGCTCCAGGGAGGTACGTGGGATCTCACCGCGACCCTGACGGCGGCGGGCAACGACCTCGGCGCCCTGGAACAGGCGCGCGAGCGCGTCCAGCGGCTGACCCAGCTCCAGGTCCTCGCGACCGTCCTGGCCCTGACCTCCCTCGCCGTGCTCTGGGCCACCGGGCCCGGGGCCTCCGCCCGGCGGCTGATGGTGCTGGGGCAGGCGGTCGCCTGCGGCGGGATCCTCGCGGCGGCGGCCGTCCTGCTGACCCGGCCGGTCACCGGTGGCCGGTTCCTCACCATCCCGGCCTCCTGGCCGCCGAGCGTCACCGCCCTCGTCGAGGACCTCCAGCGCAACGCCCTGGATCAGGCGGTGGACACCGGACTGACCGCCGCCCTCACGGCCCTCGTCGGCGGAGCCCTCCTCACGGCCACCGGCTGGGCCTTCCTGGTGCGCCCGCGCACACCGCCCACCCCCACCGCCGTACGGACAGTGGCCGCAGGCGTGACCTGCGCCGCGCTGGCGGGCGCCCTGCTCGTCCCGCCCGTACTCGCCCCGTCCGCGCCCCGCCGCTGCCAGGGCAGTACCGAACTCTGCGGGCTGCGGTACGACGAGGTCGCCCACCTCACGGCCCACAACGCCATGTCCACCACCGCCGACCGGTTCATCGGCCCCCTCCAGGACCCCGACATCACCACCCAGCTCAACACCGGTGTCCGGGCCCTGATGCTGGACACGTACCACTGGGAGAGCCCGCAGGACATCGCCGCACGACTCGGCAACCCGGAGTTCACCCCCGAGCAGCGCCGGCTCATCTCCGCCGCGATCGACAAGGCCAACCCGCCGCGCGAGGGCCTCTGGCTCTGCCACAGCGTCTGCCGGGCCGGCGCGATCGAACTGCGCCCGGCCCTGGAGGACATCGGCTCCTGGCTGCGCGCCCACCCCGCCGAGATCGTGACGCTGATCGTCCAGGACGACATCGGCGCCGAGGAGACCGCCGAGGCGTTCCGCCGGGCGGGGCTCGGTGGACTGCTCCACACTCCGTCCGAGGACCCCGACGAGCCGTGGCCCACGCTGGAGGAGATGATCGACGGCGGCCGGCGGCTGGTGGTGTTCGCCGAGAAGGCGGACGGCCCGGCGCCCTGGTACCGCAACTTCTACCGGTACGGGATGGAGACCCCGTTCGCCTTCCGCGACCCCGACCAGATGAGCTGCCGACCGAACCGCGGCGGCACCGGCAAGCGTCTCTTCCTGCTCAACCACTTCGTCACGAACGGGGGCGGCAGCCGCCTGGACGCGGGCCGGATCAACTCCCGTGACTGGCTGCTGGAGCGGGCCCGGGCCTGCGAGGCCGAGCGTGGCAGCCCGGTGAACTTCGTCGCGGTCGACTACACGACCGTCGGCGACGCGCCAGGGGCAGTGGAGGAACTGAACAACCGCCGCGCACAGAAGCGTCGCTGACGCCGCGACAGCCCCGGGCGAACGGGCCCGCGGGCTCACGGGCGAACCCCGGGGCGGGTGCCGGAGGCCCATGAGAGGCTACGTTCCCAGCGGCTTCGCCACCCCTGCGGACGGAGCCGCACGACGGCCGACAGAACGGGGAACCAGCGCACATGACAGCTCCGAGCGATCCCGCACCGCCCAGTGCCCCTTCAGCCGTTCCGTCGCCCGACGGCGCTCCCGCGCCGCGCGGGGCCGGACGCCTGCTGGCCGTGAGCGACCTCCATGCGGCGGTCACCGACAACCGGCCCATCGTGGAGTCCCTCCACCCCAGCTCCGACGCGGACTGGCTCATCGTCGCGGGCGACGTGGCGGAGCGCCCCGACGACATCCGGTGGGCGCTCGGTCTCCTCGTGGAACGTTTCGCCCAGGTGATATGGACACCCGGCAACCACGAACTGTGGACCCTGGACAAGGACCCGGTCCGACTGCGCGGCCAGGCCCGGTACGAACACCTCGTCGAGCTCTGCCGCGAGCTCGGCGTCATCACCCCCGAGGACCCGTTCCCGCTGTGGCAGGGTCCCGAAGGACCGGTGGCGATCGCGCCGCTGTTCCTCCTGTACGACTACACCTTCCGCGCCCCGGGGACGCACACGAAGGAGGAGTCGCTGGCCGTCGCCCACGAGTCCGGCATCGTCTGCAACGACGAGTACCTGCTCCATCCCGACCCGTACCCGACTCGCGACGACTGGTGCCGGGCCCGGGTCGCGGAGACGGAGCGCAGGCTCGCCGCGCACGACCCGGAGATCCCGTTGGTCCTCGCCGGGCACTGGCCGTTGGTCCGCGAGCCCACGTCGGTGATGTGGTACCCGGAGTTCGCCCAGTGGTGCGGCACCGAACTGACCGCCGACTGGCACCGCCGCTTCAACGTCACGGCCGTCGTCTACGGGCACCTCCACATCCCCCGTACGACCTGGTACGACGACGTGCGCTTCGAGGAGGTCTCGATCGGCTACCCGAGGGAGTGGCGCGAACGGGGTCACCCGCGCGGCCTCCTGCGCCAGATCCTCCCGTACGAGCCGGAGTCCGCACCCCCCACCCGTACCGGAACCGCCACCTCCGGAGGCTCCCGGTGATCGAGAGTCTGCTGCCCGCATACGTCTCCTGCGCCGCGACGCGCGAGGAGAGCGTGCCGGACGGAACCCTGTTCCCCGAGGAGGAGGCGGTGATCGCCCGGAGCGTGCCCAAACGCCGGAACGACTTCGCGACCGCGCGGGCCTGCGCGCGGCGGGCCATGGGCCGGCTCGGCCTCGAACCCGTCGCCGTACTCCACGGCAAGCGCGGAATGCCCCTGTGGCCCGACGGGATCGTCGGCAGCCTCACGCACTGCGACGGGTACCGGGCCGCGGCGCTGGCGCGCGAAGCGGACGTGCTCTCGCTCGGTGTCGACGCCGAACCGCACGCCCCGCTGCCGGAAGGCGTGGGGGAGCTGGTGGTGCGCCCCTCGGAGCGCGAACGGTTCGCCGGGCCGCGAGCCGGGACGGCGGGCGGGATCCACTGGGACCGGCTGCTGTTCAGTGCCAAGGAGAGCGTCTTCAAGACCTGGTACCCGCTCACCCTGACCGAACTGGACTTCGACGAGGCGGACCTGACCTTCCACCGGGAGGACGACGACCGTGCGGCGAGCGGCACCTTCACCGCCCGGCTGCTGCGCGCCGACCCGGCCCTGCCGCCGGTGCTGGACGGGAAGTGGCGCGTGGAGGACGGCATCGTCGCCACGGCCGTGCTGCTGCGGCCCGACTGGCGGGCGGCGGGCGGCTCCCAGTCCTCCTGAGGGGCGCCTCTCAGGAGGACTGAGGGACGGCGTGCGATTGCGGAGGGGCGGTGAGCGGCCGCCCCAGCCGCACGTTCCACCGGCCCGACCGGCCGCTGAGCTCCGTGAGTACCAGGGGCGCGACGTCCAGTCGCCAGAACGCCTCCAGCGGCAGTGCCAGAGCGTGCACGACGGCGGCCCGGACGACCGCGGGCTCGGCGACCGCGAGGACGCTTTCCCCCTCGCCGCCTGTGGTCCCCTCCAGCCAGCCGCCCACCCGCTCCACCAGCGCCCGCAGCGACTCGCCCCCGTGCGGAGCCGCCGACGGGTCGCCGATCCAGCCGGCCACCGCGGCGGGTTCGGCGGCGCTCACCTCGTCGAGGCGGCGGCCGCTCCAGCGTCCGAGGTCCCAGCCGGTGAGCGCCGGTTCGGCGCGGGCGGCGAGACCGAGGGCGGCGGCGGTCCCGAGGCACCGCTCGGAAGGGCCGCTCAGCACCGCGCCGGACCTCGGCACGGAGGCGGCCGCCGCCCGCGCGCTCCGCTCCCCGGAACGGTCCAGCGGGGCATCGCCGTCGAACCGGGCCTCCCGGAGCGCCGCGTTCACCGCCGGTGAGACCAACATCACCCGTGCTGTCATGTTCCTGCCTCAAATCGTTCCGTGAAGGCCCCAACGCCCCTGACCGGCAGGCGGTTCGCGGCCCGAAGCTCCGCAGATTGCACCATGGCGGTGCCTGCGTGCAGGCGGTATGGTCACGTCGACCATGACGACGGTGTGACGGAAGCCCGGTGAGAATCCGGCACGGTCGCGCCACTGTGTACCCGCACCTGTGCGGGAAGTCAGACCCAGCACCTTCGTCGGATGTACCACGACAGGGACGCGTGTTCCCTCAGGAGGTTCCGCCATGGCGCAGTCCGCCGCTCCCGCAACGGGGGCGCCCGCCATCACCCCGATCTCGGCCAAGGCCCTTGCCCCCTGGGCGGTCTTCGTCGGCATCCTGGCGCTCGTACTGCTGTACTTCGTCGGCGCCGAACAGGGCGCCACCGCGCTCATCTCGGGCGAAGGCGTCCACGAATGGGTCCACGACGGCCGTCACCTGCTCGGCTTCCCCTGCCACTGAGCCACCTGCGGTATCCGGGCAAGCAAGGGAACAAGGGAAACAGGGAAATTCTCGTGAACTCCATATCTGTCAGAGCTCTGCTCGTGCGCGGCATGATCGCGGGCGTGATCGCGGGTGCGCTGGCCCTCGCCGTGGCGTACTTCCTCGGCGAGTCCCAGGTGGACGCCGCCATCGCGCTCGAAGAGGCGCACAGCCATGCCGCCCACGGCGGCGGCGAGGAAGAGGAACTCGTCAGCCGCACCATGCAGGCCACCGGCGGTCTCGCCACCGCACTCCTGGTCTTCGGCGTCGCGGTCGGCGGGATCGCCGCCCTCGTGTTCGCGTACGCGCTGGGCCGTATCGGCGACTTCGGCCCGCGGGCCACGGCCGCACTGATCGCGGGAGCGGCCCTGCTCACCGTCTATGTGGTGCCGTTCCTGAAGTACCCGGCGAACCCGCCGGCCGTCGGTGACCCCGACACCATCGGGAAGCGCACCACCCTGTTCTTCCTGATGGTCGCGCTCAGCCTGCTGCTTGCTGTCGTCGCCGTGGTCATCGGCAAGCGGCTCGCACCGGGTCTGGGCAACTGGAACGCGACCATCGTGGCAGCCGCAGGCTTCGTGCTGGCGATCGGCCTCGCCTACGCGTTGCTGCCCTCGTTCGACGAGGTCGGCGCGGACTTCCCGGCCGGCCTGCTGTGGAGGTTCCGGCTGTCCACGCTCGCCGTCCAGACCACGTTCTGGGCCGGGTTCGGCCTGATCTTCGGCTACCTCACCGAGCGGCTGCCGGCCTCCGGGAACGGTGCCGACGCGCGCCGCGTGGCGACGCCGGTGGGCTGACCGCCAGCGCTCCCTACAGAACCCGCCGGGGTGTGTCCGCTGGCCGAGCTCGACCTCGACGTGGCGCTGATGAAGGAGTGGCTCGACCGGGTGGTGAGCACCGGCCAGGAGGACGGAGTTCGCACGGCCCTCAGGATGCCGTGGGGGAGGGGGCGTCGCTCTCGCGCAGCCGGTCCTCCATGAGGCGGGCGGTGTTCTCGACGATGCTCCCGAGGGCGTCGCGCACTTCGTGTTCCTTGCTCCCGTACGGGCCGTACGCGGTCACCGAGAGGAGGAGGTCGCCGTTCCACAGGAGGAGCGTGCGGCCGGGACGGCCCTGGTCGTCGGCCGGTTTCGCGTACGCGGCGTCGTGCACCCGTCGTGCCCCGCGTCCGTGAGCCCGGTCGAGGTCTTCTCCGACGCGGTACGCGCGATGGGCGGGCTCGACGTCCTCGTACACGGCGGCGGTCGTGCTGAGCTTCCACAACGCCCCGTCCGGGCCCGTGAGACCGGCCAGGCAGCCCGTCTGCCGGTAGCGGGGCCGGGCGCCGTTCTCGCCGATGTCCTCCCTGGCGCCGGGGTCTGCGGTATCGGTGGTCGAGCCGACGGTGAACCCCTTGGCGAGCGGCGCGCCCGCGAGCAGCTCGCACGGGCCGCTGGTCCAGCTGTGCACCCCCGGCGCGCGGGCGGCGGGCTTCCCCGAGGCCCCGGCTCCCTCCTCCTGACCTCCCCCGGAGCAGCCGGACACGGCCACCACCGCCGATGCGACGAGCGCGGCCACCCGCGCCCGGCCTAACTCCGCACCCCTGGATCTGCGCATCCCCCGCCCCTTCGTCCCGGAAAGCTCATTATCGGGTGCTCGTACCGGCTGGTAAAGGAGGACAGGGCTGCACCGGTCCGGGGCGGCCCCGTCCTCCGTGCGGGTCGACGGCGGGCCGGAGTCAGCTCTCCCGCGGCCCGAAGTCGCCTTCGAGCGCGGCGGCCATCCGCAGTTGCGTCGCCGCCTCGGCCTGCCGCCCCTGGCGCTCCAGTGTCCGGCCCAGCATGAGGCGCGCGTAGCTCTCCACCGGGTCGAGCTCCAGGACCGCCCGCAGCTCCTCCTGGGCCCGGCCGAGCCGGGCGGAGTGGTAGAAGGAGCGAGCCAGCAGCAGCCGCGGCGCGACCTGCTCCGGCGCCTCCTCGACGAGCCCGCCCAGGATCCGGGCGGCCGTGACGTACTCCTTGGCCTCGAAGAACATCTGCGCCCGGTCCCACCGGTCGGCGGCCGTGCCGAACTCGTAGTAGGTCTCGTTCACGCGTCCTCCTCGTCATCGTGTCGGGCCACCCGCTCCGCGCCCCCGCGCCGAGCGCACGTCCCGCCGTGCGTCCAGCCATGACAACACCGCATAATGATTGAACATTCCACTAAATCTTTGGCGTGGATGCCGACGCTCCATGCCCCGACGGGAATAGGTTGAGCGCCATGAGCAATCTCGATCGCCAGGCCACTCCCTCCGTCTGCGGAGGGCGCGGCTTCGTCGTCGCCGAGCCGGTCCGTGAACTCCTCAGCCCCCGCCGCGTACCGCTCGGTGAGTCCACCGAGGTGCGCCGCCTGCTGCCCAACCTGGGCCGCCGCATGGTCGGCGCTTGGGCGTTCGTCGACCACTACGGGCCGGACGACATCGCGGACGAGCCCGGTATGCAGGTGCCGCCCCACCCGCACATGGGCCTCCAGACCGTCAGCTGGCTCCACGACGGCGAGGTCCTGCACCGCGACAGCCTGGGCAGTGTGCAGACCGTACGCCCCCGCGAACTGGGCCTCATGACGTCGGGCCGGGCCATCAGCCACTCGGAGGAGAGCCCCAAGCCGCACGCCAGGCTTCTGCACGGCGCGCAGCTCTGGGTGGCCCTCCCCGACGCCCACCGCAACGTGGAGCCGCACTTCCAGCACCACACGGACCTCCCTGCCGTGACCGCCCCCGGCCTCACCGCCACCGTGATCCTCGGCGAACTGGACGGCGCGGCCTCTCCCGGCACCGCCTACACCCCGATCGTCGGCGCCGACCTCACCCTGGCCGAGGGCGCCGAGGTCCGCCTCCCGCTGGAGCCGGACTTCGAGTACGCGGTCCTGTCGATGTCGGGAGAAACCGAGGTCGACGGCGTACCCGTGCTGCCCGGCTCCATGCTCTACCTCGGCTGCGGCCGCACGGAACTGCCTCTGCGCGCCCTCTCCGACGCCGGGCTGATGCTCCTGGGCGGCGAGCCGTTCGAGGAGGAGATCGTGATGTTCTGGAACTGGATCGGACGGTCCCAGGAGGACATCGCGCAGGCCCGCGACGACTGGATGAACGGCACCCGTTTCGGTGAGGTGAAGGGCTACGACGGCCCTCCGATTCCGGCCCCGGAGCTGCCTTCGGTGCCGCTGAAGGCGCGGGGAAGAGTGCGCTGAGCGGGGGTTATTGCCCGAACTGGCCTCTGGGTTGCTGGCTTCGGGCGGGTTCCATCTCTGGGCGGCTCGCAGTTGCTGGCTTTGCTGACGACCAGTCAGCCACCTGGTGATGGTCCGCGCCGTGCCGTCGCGCCCGGAGTGAGTCGGCAGTCGACAGAGAGGGCCTTTTCAGCTCCGAGTTCGCGATGGGGCTACGTATGGGTGCAGGACCGTGGCGCGAGTCGGAGCGCAGTGCAGGGCGGAGTAGGCGGCCCAGGTCGCGATCCGCTTTGATGATGTGCGGCGGAGGCGGGGTGCCCGGGCGGCCGGATGCCCCGTGCGGCCCCGCTCGACCCGTGCACGCGCGAGCGGCGGGATCACGGCCTACAACTCGGGTACCACGCATAGCCGTTGCGTCATACGCAGGGTGGAGACAAGTGCGTCCCGCGGAGGGATCCGCCGACGAGGCCTGTTCCTGAAGGGTCTTTCCTGTCCGACACACGCGACCGGAAGGATCGATATCGTGCGCAGACGACGTCTCGTGCCACTGCTGGCCGTGAGTCTCACGGCCACGCCGGCTCCCGCGCTCGCCACCTCCACGGCCAACGCCGCCCCATCGGTCGCCTCCTCGTCCGCCGCCCCTTCGTCCGTCGCCGAGGGCGGCGCGCTGGACCGGTACACGAAGCAGAAGCCGCGGTGGAAGCGGTGCGGATCCGCCACTCGGGCGGAGTTCCAGTGCGCCACGATCAAGGTCCCGCTGGACTACCGGGTCCCCGGCGGCAAGCGGATCGACCTGGCGATATCCCGGATCAGGAGTACCGCGCCCGGCAAGCGCCACGGTGTCCTGCTCTCCAACCCCGGCGGCCCCGGGGGCCAGGGCGTCTACATGCCGCTGGCGTTGCAGGAGGAGTTGCCGAAGTCAGCGCGGCAGAAGTACGACCTCGTCGGCTTCGACCCGCGCGGGGTGGGGCTGAGCAGCCCGGTCACCTGCAACCTGACGCCGGACGAGGAGGACTGGCTGCGGCCGTACAAGAAGGAGACGTTCGCCAAGGACGTCGCCTGGGCGCGCAAGGTCGCGGACAAGTGCCGGGCGAAGGCGGGCGCCATGCTCCCGCACATCACCACGCGCAACACCGCCCGCGACCTGGACCTGCTCCGGGCGGTCCTCGGCGAGCGGAGGATCTCGTACCTCGGGTACTCGTACGGCACCTATCTGGGCGCCGTCTACACCCAGCTCTTTCCGGGCCGCGCCGACCGGTTCGTGCTGGACAGCGCGGTCGACCCGGCGCGCGCCTGGCGGGGCATGGTCCAGTGGTGGGCGGAGGGCGCCGAGCCCGCGTTCGACCGGTGGACCGGGTGGGCCGCCGCACGCTCGGAGACGTACGGCCTCGGCGACACGCCGAAGAAGGTCGACCGGACCTTCTGGGAACTGGTCGCACGGGCCGACGAGAAGCCCATCGACTGGGACGGGCTGCAGGTCACCGGCGACGACATCCGCAATGGTATGCGGGGAGCGGTCTTCAGCCCGCTGACCGCGACCGAGGCGTTCGTGGAGCTGAAGAAGGCCGCGGCCGGCCGGCCGCCGCACAGAAGCTCACGGCGTTGCTCGGGAACGCCGGGGCCGGAGCGGCGCGCAAGGCCGCCGAGGTGCCGGCGGACAACATGACGGCGAGCTTCTGGGCCGTCGTGTGCGGCGACAACTCGGCCGCCTGGCCGCGAAACCCCGAGCGCTACCGGCAGGACGCAATCGCCGACAAGGGCCGCTACCCGCTCTTCGGCGACTTCGCGTCCAGCATCAAGCCCTGTGCGTTCTGGAACACCTCCGTGGAACCGGCGACCGAGGTGAACAACAAGGCCGGCTCCCTGATCGTCCAGAACGAGTGGGACTCGCAGACCCCGCTGCCCAGCGCCCAAGCCCTGCACGAGGACCTGAAGCGCTCCAGGATGGTCACCGTCCTCGGCGGCGAGGGCCACGGCGTCTACCCGAGCGGCAACGCGTGCACGGACGGTACGGTCACGGGCTACCTGCTCACCGGAAAGCTGCCGGCGAAGGACGTGACCTGCCGGGCGACCGCCGAATCGAACGCGGAAGCGCGGCAGAACCGGGAGCGGGAGGAGCTCCCCGGGTCTCCGCTCCCGGAGCGCGCCCCGGACCGTTTCTGAGTCCGGTCCTGCGGCTCGGAGCCGTATGACGCGTTGGAGGAGGGGCGGGACCTCCGAGCGGGGGTCCCGCCCCGTCGTGTGCCATCGGGCCGGGCCCGGCCAGGTGCGCCGCGGACACGACGCCCGTCAACGCCCCCGAGGCAGGTGCCGGCCCGGGGTGTGGCCGTAGGCCCGGCGGAAGACGTCGATGCACGCACTGGCGGACGCCCAGCCGCACCGGTGGGCCACCGTGGTCACCGGAGTGTCCTCGGCCAGCAGGACCAGGGCCTGGTAGAGAGTACGGCCCGCAGCCGGCGGCGCTCCGGGCTGTCAGCATCGCCGGGGGCACCGGTGTGGGCGAGGATCAGCTCCCGCAGCAGAGGCTCCCCGGTCAGTACGGCCGGGGCGTTCAGCCCGAGAGGGTTCTCCGTCGCGGGCAGACCGGCCAGGCACAGGTCGAGCGCCCCATGGCGCGGTGGGCGTGCACGGTGCCCGCCGGCACCCAGACGGCCCGGTTCGCCGGCGCGATCCACGTACCGGCTCCGGTGGTGACGGCCAGGACACCGCGTGCGGCGTAGACGATCTGGTGGTCGTCGTGGCGGTGTGCGTCGATGTCCGATCCGGGCGCCAGCCACTGCGTGCGGGTCGGGGCGACCGGCTGATGGCGGATCTCAGTCATGGGTCGTCGTTATATCGGAAGTCCGACAGCCGTTGCGTGGCGACGATGGCGAAGTGGCGACTCCTACGCGCTGACCTTGCTGTTCGTGGGCATCGGCGGGGTCGGCGTGGCCGCGTGCCACCCGGAGTCCGCCCGTGCGGCACGCGTCGCCAGTGGGGGCAGCCACACGGCGATGGGCTGGTTCTCCCTGGGCGGCAACCTCGGCTTCGCCCTCGCACCCGTCCTCGTGGCCGTGGCCGTGGCCGTGGTCGTCGGCGCCGGCGCGGACGGCTCACCGTCCCAAGTCGCTGGTCCCGGCCGGGATCGGCGCCCCCGCGTACGCGTTCCTGGACGGTGACGGCCTGTGCGCCACCGGGACCACCCGCGACGGCTGTCGCCCGGTGGGCGCCCGTGCCGGATCCCGGCCGGGAATCGTCCCGCCCGCCCCGGGTTGTGCAAGCCACCTGGACGCCAACCCGAAGGCCGCGACCCAGTGGCGTCAGGAAGCGGCGTTCGCCGGATTCGAAGGACGGTACGGCGGATCGCGCTGACGCGGCGCCGCCGCTGAGGTCCGGAGGCGCGGGGCGCAGGTCATGGACTGCGCCCCGCGCCCCCCACGGCTACGCTCGGAAAATGGCAGACAGCGGAGACCGGCCCGAGCCGCCCCCGGGCACCCCCGAAGACGTGACGCACGCGCTGCTCGCCTCCGCCGTGGACGAATGGGCCGCCGCGATCGTCGCGAACGACGCCGAGCGGATCGCCGCCTTCATGGCCGACGAATGGGTCATCGTCTCCGAGTCCGGCATCACGGACCGCGAGACCTTCCTGGCCTTCGTCGCGTCCGGCGACCTGACCCACTCGGCGATGCAGGCCATCACCCCGCCGAGGATCCGCGTCCACGGGGGCACCGCCGTGGTCACCGTACGGATCACGAACACCGCCCACTACGGCGGCGACCGCTTCGACGCCGACGAATGGACCACGGACGTCTTCGTACGGCGCGACGGCCACTGGCGGTGCGTGCTGAGCCACATCACCCCTGCCGCCGCCCCTCCCTCGGATTCATGAGCCCCTCGCCACGGCACGGGAGCCGCCTGGGCTACCCGGCGGCCGCCGCCGTCTTCGCCGTCGGCATGGCGGGCACCACCCTGCCCACTCCGCTCTACGGGCTCTACCGGGAGGAGCTCGGCTTCTCCGAGCTGATGGTGACGGTCGTCTTCGCCGTCTACGCCCTCGGCGTCATCGCCGCCCTGCTCCTCGCAGGGAACGTCTCCGACGAGACGGGACGGCGGCCCGTCCTCCTGGCCGCCCTGGGCTTCTCGGCGGCCAGCGCGCTCAGCTTCCTCTTCGAAGGCGGACTCCCCGCCCTCTTCGCGGGCCGCCTGCTGTCGGGGTTCGCCGCCGGACTGCTGAGCGGCGCCGCGACCGTCACGGTGATGGAACTGGCGCCACCGGGGCGAGAGGCCGGAGCGGGCCTCGCCGCGACCGCCGCCAACATGGGCGGCCTCGGGTGCGGCCCGCTCCTGGCAGGACTGCTCGCCGAGTACGCCCCCTCGCCCCTGAAGCTCCCCTTCGTGGTGCACCTGGCGCTGCTCGCCGTGGCCGCCGTGCTGACGTGGCTCCTGCCCGAGACCGTCACCTCCCGCGTACGGCGTCTGCGGCTGCACCCGCGCGGGCTCGCGGTCCCGCCCCAGGTACGAGGCGTGTTCGCCCCGTCCGCGCTGGCCGCCTTCGCCGGGTTCTCCCTGCTGGGCCTCTTCACGGCGGTCGCCCCGGCGTTCGTGGCCGAGACGCTCGACGTGCACAACCTCGCCCTCGCAGGACTCGTCGTCTTCTCCGTCTTCCTCGCCTCGACGGCCGGGCAGGCGCTCATGGGACGCGTGGGGGAGCAGCGGGCCCTGCCGGGCGGGTGCTTCGTCCTGGTCGCCGGACTCGTGCTGGTGGCCGCCTCGTTGCTGCTCGCCTCGCTGCCCCTGCTCGTCGCCGGGGCGCTCTGCGGCGGCCTGGGGCAGGGGCTCGCGTTCAGGGGCGCGGTGACGGCGATCGGCGGAGCGGCACCACCCGAGCACCGGGCCGCGACGGTGTCCGCGTTCTTCGTCGTGGCCTACCTGGGCATCTCGCTGCCGGTGGTGGGCGTGGGCGCCCTGACCCTCTGGATCGGGCTCAGGAACGCGGGGCTGGCCTTCGCCGGGTGCGTGCTCGTCCTGGCCCTGGGCGTCGGCCTGTATCTGGCCCGGAGGCCTTCCGCCCGCACCTGACGGGCGCGGAAGCCGACACCGTAGCGCCTCCTCCACCGCGCGGCCCGCGACGAGCGCCTCGGCTGGACCGGCGCATGGCGGGCCGGTCCGGGGTGTCCGAGGACGGTCCCGCGGGCCGGCGGCCCGAAGACGATGCCCGGCCCGTCACCGCTGCGCCGGTTGAGCGGTACGAGCTTCGCCGCGGGGTCACCGGCGGAGGTACCGTCCGTCGTCCGCTCGTCGAGTGCCTTCGCCAGGCTGCGGACGTCCGGGGAGAGGAACACCTGCGCGGGACCGACCCGTACGCCTTCGCCGTGGAGCACCGAGACCAGCTTGATGATCAGCGGCGAGTCGCCCTCCGATGGTTGCCTCCGGGTGGGGCCGCTGGGGCGCGGATAGGCCCGCATGGCGTTGCTTTCCAGTCGAAGCGGCTCGTGGAGGTTTCCGGCCGCTCCGGAATCACCGCAGGTCAGACGGTCGTTTTCCATTGAACCGTCGCAGGATGTCCATATGCTGGACGGCCTCCGCGACCCGTTTGAGCTGCCCGAACGACCATCCGGTCGGTTCGAACGAACGTCTGCGGCCAGAAGCGGGCTGTCGGTGTGCGCCTACGTTCCGCATGCGTAAGACTCCTGACCGCAATCAACGCCCGACCGAGGAGTTTTCACTCATGCGACCCAACCGTCACGCAATCTTCGCAACCATCGCCGCGAGCACCCTGGTCTTCGGCGGCCTCGCCGCCACCTCCGCCCACGCGGTACCGGCAAAGGCGGAGAGCCTCTACGCGCCCTCCGCCCTCGTCCTCACCGTGGCCCAGGGCGAGGACCCGCTCACCGCGACGGTCCAGCGGGCGGTCACGCTCACCTGTGCCCCGAGCGCCGAGGGCACCCACCCCGACCCCGTAGCCGCCTGCAACGAACTCGAGGCCGTCGGCGGCCAGTTCACCCAGCTGGCCCGGACCTCGCCCGACCGCATGTGTACCCGGCAGTGGAACCCGGTGGTGATCACCGCCCACGGCGTCTGGCACGGCAAGCGCGTCACGTTCTCGACCACGTACGGCAACGCCTGCGAGCTGGCCGGCAGCATGAACGACAGCGCCGTCTACTCCTTCTGAGCCTGTTCACAACCCTCGGGGTCATCCTGCGTCACCCGGGTCCCGGGTGACGCAGCGCGAACGGGAAGGCCGATGGCCAGGGCGATCGCCGTCCCGTGGAACACCCACTGGTTGTCCTGGGCGAAGTCCATCCGGATCGCCCCAGTTGGTGGATGATGTCCGGTGCGGCGATGGCGACGATCGTCTGGTCGATGAACGTCATCGACACGGCGAGCAGCATGGCGGCGAGAGCGAGGCTCCGGTTCGGGGATCCGGCCCGGCGGCCGGTGGTCGCCGGGCCCGACGACGCCGGCTCCGGGCCGTCCCCTCCGGAGGTGTCTGTGCCCATACGCCCACGGCTGCTCGGCCTGCCCCGGTGCTGCACCCCGAGCAGCCCCCGCTCTTGTCCCGACAGGGGCGACGGCGGGCTACTTGCCGGAACCGGAGTACGGCAGCAGCGCCATCTCGCGGGCGTTCTTGATGGCCGCGGCGAGCTGCCGCTGCTGCTGGGCGCTCACCCGGCTCACCCTGCGGCTGCGGATCTTGCCGCGGTCGGAGATGAACTTGCGCAGCAGATCGGTGTCCTTGTAGTCGATGTACGTGATCCTCGCCGCGTCCAGCGGGTTCGGGCGGTCCTTGACCGGCTTACGGGGGTCCTGCTTGCGAGCCATCGGCGTTCCTTGTGCGGGTGGTTGGGATACGGGGTGGCGTGCCGGTTCACACCGGGTCGAGAAGTGCGTCGAACGCGGCGGGCAGGCTCTTCCACGCCTCCCGGCCCGCCCGGTACTCCTCGTCGGTGAGCAGGCACGAATCGAGCAGCCCGGTCAGCCCGTCGCGGTCGAGGCCGGGGGAGACGAAGACCAGGTGCTGGCAGCGGTCGCCGTGCTCGGGGTGCCAGTCCAGCGCGGCGGCGGCCCGCCGGTAGGGCGGAACCAGCGCCCAGGCGGCGTCCGGGAGGGAGGCGAGATAAGGGCCCGAGTTCTCCACGCAGAGGGCGCCGCCCGCCGCATCCCAGGAGAGCAGGGTGTCCGGCCGGTCCGCGAGCCAGAACCGGCCCCGGCTGCGGGCCGCCGCGCAGCACAGGTCCTCCAGCGCGTGGTAGAGGCGCTCGGGGTGAAAGGGGCGGTGGCGCCGCCAGACGAGCGTGGAGACCCCGGCCTCGTCCGCCTCCTGGGGCAGCAGCGCACAGGCCGGATGCTGGCCCGCGGCGGCCGCTTCCACGTCGAATCCGGCAACCGCGATCCGCGCCAACTCAGGCGAGCCCGCAGCGATCTGATGTGCCGTCGGATTCAACTGGAAGATCAGCGCTCGGTCCTCGTCGTCAGCCGCGGGGCTTTCGGCCACGGCCAGGACGGCGGCGTACTCCAGCTGCCGGGCCCAGGTGTCCCCGACGGTCCGCTGGTCGGCGGGTGCCGCCGCTAGACCGGCCTCCGCCAGGTCGTCGCCGTTGGTGAGGCACGGCAGGACGAGGGTCGGATCGATCGCGGTGATCACATTGGTCACCTCGAAGCTGTCGGCCCCGTGCACCGCGATGACCTCGGCCATGGACTTCGGCTCGACGGAGTCCCAGAGCTCCAGGACGGCCAGTCGGGTGAGTCCGCTGTCCGCGAGCCGTTGCAGCTCGGGGACCAGGTCCTCCCGCAGCGCGCAACACGCGCAGTCGTTGACCAGCGGCGTCTTGCCGGCGGACAGCTCACCGGTGGCGTCCCGCAGGGTGCGGCGTACGGTCCCGGCGGTCGCCGTGGACAGGTCGTGGTGGAGCGCGACGCTGAGCGGGACCTGGGAGAGCAGCGCCTCCACCACCTCGCGCCGGGCCTCCGCGTGCAGCCCGCAGACGATGACGACGGGCAGCTTCCCCGGCTGTTCCTCCGTCACCGGGCCTCACCGCGCCCGTACCGGCGCTCGAAGCGCTCGACGCGGCCCGCGGTGTCCAGGACGCGGGCGGTGCCGGTGTAGAAGGGGTGGCTCGCGGAGGAGATCTCCACATCGACGACCGGGTAGGTGCGGCCGTCCTCCCACTCGACGGTCTTGTCGCTGGTGCGGGTGGAGCGGGTGAGGAAGGCGAAGTCGGCGGCCTTGTCGCGGAAGACGACGGGGCCGTAGGCGGGGTGAATTCCGGGCTTCATGAAGGGGTCCTAGCGGTCGGGGGTTGCTGCGGGGCGGGGCGGGCCGGAGGGCCTCAGCGCTCCTCGCGGAAGTCCACATGGCGGCGGGCGACCGGGTCGTACTTGCGCAGCACCATGCGGTCCGGGTCGTTCCGGCGGTTCTTGCGGGTGACGTAGGTGTAGCCGGTCCCCGCGGTGGAGCGGAGCTTGATGACCGGGCGTACTTCGTTGCGAGCCATGGGCGCTACTATATGGCAATGGTTTCCATTTTCAATAATGGATGCATCGATGAGAGGCAGGTAACGTCCGTGTCCGCCCACTGCCAACTGACCGGCTCGCAGCCGGGATTCGGCAACTCCATCTCCCACTCGCACCGCCGTACGTCACGCCGGTTCGACCCGAATGTCCAGCGCAAGCGGTACTGGCTCCCCAGTGAGGGGCGTCATGTGCGGCTGACCCTCAGCGCCCGCGCGATCAAGACCATCGACGTGATCGGTATCGAAGCCGCGGTCGCGCGCATCCGCGCGCGGGGAGGGAAGGTCTGATGGCGAAGAAGAGCAAGATCGCGCAGAACGAGAAGCGCAAGGCGATCGTCGAGCGGTATGCGGCCCGGCGGGCCGAACTGAAGGAGATCGTCCGTCGCCCCGGCACCCCGGCAGCCGAACGTGCCGCAGCCCTGGCGGAGCTGAGGCGTCAGCCGCGCGACGCCAGCGCGACGCGGGTGCGCAACCGGGACAGTGTCGACGGCAGGCCCCGGGGGTATCTGCGTACCTTCGGCCTCTCCCGGGTCCGGATGCGCGAACAGGCGCACGCCGGATTCCTGCCCGGGGTGACCAAGTCCTCCTGGTGATGCCGGCCTGAGCGTACGAGGGGCGGGTGGAGACGCGGCGGTCATGCCGTGTCGCCACCCGCCCCTGCGCCGTGCGGGGTTCAGCCCTCCGGCCGGATCAGGCCGCGCTCGTACGCGCGGGTGGGGTCATGGTGCCGACCGCACAGGGGAGGGTAAGTCGTTTCCACGTCGTGATCCGTGCGGTGGCGGTCACCGCCCCACGAGGTCCGCGTGCGCTCCGTCGCCGGGGGTGACCAGGGCGAGGTGGCCGCCGTCGTCGAGAGGTGTGGGGAGGGTGAGGGTGGTGACCGGCTCCGCCCGGTCGGCGTCGAAGACGTGCACCTCGCCGTGGCCGCCCCGGCTGACCGCGACCATGCCGGCGCCGGGGGAGGCGGCGATCGCCCGCCGCTGCACACCGTCCCACGGGGTGCCGCCACGCCGGGGCGCACCGGACATCGCGGGCAGCGGGAGGCGGGCTGCGATGTACGGCCGGGCCCCGGGGCTGGCGGGTGCGGCCAGCAGGATCAGCTCGTCGCCGTCCGGGTGGACGCGGGAGTACGCGATGTGGCGGGCGGTCACCGCGAGTCTGAAGACCAGTCCGGGGCCCAGCGGCAGCCTCCCCGTGGTGCCGGTGTCGAGCTGGTGCCACCAGGCGTCGTTGCTCCACTCCGGCCACTGCCCCGGCGCGGTGGGCCCGCCGCGTACGCAGGACCACAGGGTCCGCCGTACGGGGTCGAGCCGCAGGTAGAAGCCCCGGCCTCCCGTATGTCCGTCGGCGGCCCACGGGAGGGGCGGCTCCTGCGTGAGCCCCCCGCCGTCGTGCCGGACCCGGTGTACGCCCGAGCCTGCCGCGGCGAACACCCGCCCGGTGACCGGGTCGTAGGCGTCTCCGTGCCCGTCGGCGTCCGGCAGTCCGATGCGCTGGACGGGCTCCACCGGCGGGCACGAAGGTGGTGCGGCCATCAGGTCGCGGTGCCGGTGGACCAGGAGTTCGCCGGGCTCCCGGTGGCGCAGCACCACGAGCGGTGACGGCCCGCCGAGGACCGTGACCCCCGGCTCACCGATCCGCCCCCGTACGCGTACGGCGACGGCGCCGTCCGGTGCGTCGAGGCCGACAGCCGTCAGGAGCCCGGTCCAGGCCTCCTCGTTACGCCCGAGGCCGGTGGTCACCGCGAGGTGCCGGCCGCCCGGCGCGGCCGCCAGGTGTTCGGCGGGCACGGCCACCGGTACCCGGCGCCGGACCAGGGGCCGACCCGTGTCGGGGCCGTACGGATCGAGGACCAGCAGCTCACCCGCCCGGTCGTCCACGCAGGCGACCAGGTCGTCCGGCAGGGCGAGGAACCCGGCGTGCTCGGCGAGATGGCGGTGGTTCAGCGCCGCCCGCTCGTCGCCACCCGGGAGGTCCAACAGGCTGATGCGCCCGGCGACTTGGTCGGCGACCAGGAGACGGGGCGGCAGATGGGGAGGGTGGGGCATGGGGAGCTCCTGGAGGCGGTCGATGGGATCCGACGGTGCTGCGGGAGGTCTTGGCCCGCTCTAGTGGAAATGATAATCATGTGTAAGGTTCCGCTCTGTGGTGGGGATGGCTCCCGGGGCCCCGCCGTCGCACCTGCCTCCTCCCCGGGGCCGTACAGAATCTGAGAGACAGCCGATGCCACGCACCGCACTGAGAGTCCGCCGCTGGGCCGCGATCGCCGTACTGGGAGGGCTGCTGGTCGGCTGCGGCACCACCGGCGACGCGTCCGGCACCGCCGAACCCGCGGCCGGGGCCGGGCCCCGTACGAGCACCGAGGTGCAGCCCATCAAGGCGGCCACCGAGATCACCGACGCCAAGGGCGTCACGGTCTCCCTGGACAAGGCGCCGCAGAAGATCGTCTGCCTGGTCGCCCTCTGCGACGACATCCTCGTCGAGCTGGGCATGACCCCCACCGCCACCAACTCCGCGCTGCTCGCACACCCCGGATTCCTGGGCAAGGAGAAGGCGGCGAAGGTCCCCGTCGTGCCCGGTGGATTCCTCAGCCCCGAGGTCGAGGCGATCCTCTCCCACCGGCCCGACCTGGTGATCGGCCTGGAGGACACCCACGGCAAGCTCGCCCCCGCACTGAAGGGCGCCACCACCTTCTGGCCGGTACAGCCCGGCTCCTGGAAGGACAGCGTCGGCTACCTGCGGGACCTGGCCGCGCTCACCGGCCGCACGGAGGAGGGGGAGAAGGCCGAGAAGGCGTTCCGCGCCCGCCTGGCGAAGGCCGAGGAGTCCAGGAGTGACAAGACGGCGCTGATCATCTTCGGCAGTGACGAGAACTTCGGCGTGGCCACCCCGGAGACCGACGTGGCCGCCGGACTCTTCCCGAAGATCTCCCACTACCCCTGGAAGAGCCGGGGGGTCGACGGCTCCTACAGCCTCGAGGAGATTCTCGCCCGGGACGTCGACGTCCTGTTCGTGGAGACGCTCTCCTTCGGCGCCCCGGACGGCAAGCTCTCCGACAAGCTCGCCAAGAACCCGCTCTGGTCGCGGATCCCGGCGGTGAAGAACGGCAAGGTCATCGAGGTCGACTCCGAGGTCTGGGCCAAGGGGCGCGGCACCCGGTCCCTGGGCGTCGTCCTCGACGAGGCGACGGCCGCACTGCGGTGAGGGGCGGCGCGGAGAAGGGCGTCATGGGCGGCCGCCGCACCACGCCCGGCCGGCTGCCCGTGGCCCCGGTCTGTCTGACGGTGGCGGCGGTGGCGGGCGCGGTGTGCGCCCTCAGCCTCGGCACGCCGTACGTCCCGCCCGGCCGGCTCCTCGCCACCCTGGGGTCCGACGGCCTCGCGGGCCTCGTCGTCACCGAACTCCGGCTGCCCCGCATGGTGTTGGCACTGGTCGCCGGTGCCTGCCTCGGCGCCGCGGGTCTCGTCCTCCAGGAGGCGCTACGTAATCCGCTCGCCGTCCCGGAGATGCTCGGCGTCTCCTCCGGAGCCGCGCTCGGGGTGGCGGCACCGCTGGTGCTCGCCCTCTCCGTACCGCTCGGGCTCCAGCCCTTCCTGGCTCTGGCCGGTGCCGCGTTCGGCGGGCTGCTCACCCTGGTCGCCGCCGGGTTCGGGCGCAGCCCGTCGTCCGTCCTGCTGACCGGGGCCGCCGTCGCGGCAGCGCTCCAGGCCGGACTGCTGGTGCTCATGGTGATGGCCGACCAGCTCGACCTCCAGCTCATCTACCGCTATCTGCTGGGCAGTCTGTCCGCCCGCACCTGGGACGACGTCACCGGCCTGCTGCCCTGGCTGGCCGTCGCCGTACCGGCGCTCGTGCTCTGTGTGCCGGTGCTCGGCGTGCTGCGGCTCGGCGACGACGACGCCCGCGCGCTCGGCGTACGCGTCGAGCGCGCGCGGGTCGCCGCGCTGGGCATCGCCGTCGTCCTGATCGCCCCCGTCGTGGCGGTCTGCGGGCCGGTCGCCTGGGTCGGCTTCCTCGCGCCCCACCTCGCCCGACGGCTGCGGCCGGACGGCGGGGCCGCGGGCTGGCTCGTCCGGTCCGCGCTGTGCGGGGCGGTCGTGGTGCTCTGCGCCGACCAGCCCGCACGGCTGGCGCTCGCACCGGTCGAGACGCCGGTCGGGGCGTGGACGGCCCTGGTCGGCGTGCCGGTCGGGGTGGTGCTGCTGAAGCGGGGGCGGCGGGCGGCGAAGAGCCGGGGACCGATCAGGCCCGACCTGCCGGGGCAAGGAGGCCCCGTCGACGGGCCTCTCGGAGGCCGCCCGGTCGACGGCCCCGTACCTCTCCTGCGGAAGGCGGAACGATGAGCGTCCTGGAAGCGGCGCCCGCACCACCCCGGCCGGCGTGGCGCTCAGCCCGCGTCCGGATGGGCGCCCTCGCCGTGCTTGTCTGCGCCGTCGCCTGCGCGGACCTGTTCGCGGGGCGGGGAGTCACGGGCGAGGGGGTGCGGGCCGTCCTCCTCGGAGGGAGCAGCGATCCGATGGCCGAGCACATCGTCCTCCAACTCCGGGTGCCCCGGCTGCTGGTGGCGCTCGTCGCGGGCGCGAGCCTGGGAGTCGCCGGTCTCGTCCTGCAGTCTGCCCTGCGCAATCCGCTGGCCGGGCCCGAGGTCACCGGCGTGACCCCCGGAGCGGTCCTCGGCGCGGTCACCGCCACGGGCCTCGGCCTGGCCGGCTGGGAGTCCCCGACGGCGGTCGTCGTGGCGGCCTGCCTGGGAGGGTTCGCGGGCGCGGGACTGCTCTGGCTGCTCGCGGGACGGGAGAAGGGCGACCCCGAACAGACCGCCGTCTACGGGGTGCTCGTGTCGGCGGTCCTCGCCGGACTCACCGCCGTCGTCCTCCTGGTGGCCCCCGGCGAACTCGGCAGCGTCGTCCAGTGGTTGATCGGCTCCACCGAGGGCCGGGTCTGGCAGCACTGGCACCTGCTGTGGCCGTGGGCCGCGGTGTGGGGAGCTGCCGCGTGGCTGCTCTCCGCGCCGCTGACCCTGCTGCGCTGCGGCGATGAACAGGCCTCGGCGGCCGGGCTGGACGCCGGGCGGGGCCGCGCCGCCGCGCTCGTGTGTGCGGTGGCCCTGACGGCCGGCGCCGTCTCGGCGGTGGGGGCGCTCGGATTCGTGGGTCTGCTGGTGCCGCATCTGGCGCTGGCCGTCTTCGGAGCCGACCTGCGCATCACCCTGCCCGGCGCCGCGCTGCTCGGTGCGGTGGTGGTGTGCGGGGCGGATGCGGCGGCCCAACTGCTCTCCCGGCTGCTGGTGGTGGCGCTCGACGCGGACCGGCTGACCCTGCCGGTCGGTGCGCTGACCACCTTCGTCGGGGCGGGGCTGCTCCTGGTCGTGGCGCGGCGACGGACGGATGAACGGTGACGGAGAGAAGGCCGGACATGGCACGTACGAGAGATGTCACGACGGACGGGAAGCAACACATGGCGAAGGCGCCGGTCGGGAGGGCCCGCGTCGCGGGGGCACCGGACGTGGTCCGGGCAGAGCGGCTCAGCTTCGGCTATCCGGGGCGCGAGGTGCTGCGGGGGATCGACCTGAGCATCGAAGCGGGGGAACTCGTCGCCCTCATCGGCCTGAACGGCTGCGGCAAGAGCACCTTCCTCAAGCTCGCCGCCGGACTGCTCACCCCCAGAGCCGGCCGCGTCCTGCTGGAGGGGGATGATGCGGCACGCCTGCCCAGACGTGCCGCCGCACGCCGCGTGGCCCTGCTCCACCAGTCGGCCCCCGCCGTACCGGCCCTGACCGTACGGCAATTGGTCCGCCAGGGCCGTTACGCGGCCCGGGGGCCGCTGGGAATGCTGCGGGACGGCGACGACGAGGTGACGAGCCGGGCCCTCGCGGACGTCGGCGTCACCGGCTGGGCGGACCGGCCGGTGGACGCGCTGTCCGGCGGTGAGCGGCAACGGGTCCGGCTGGCCATGGCGCTGGCGCAGGACGCCCCGGTCCTCTTCCTGGACGAGCCCACCACCTATCTCGACCTGCGGCACCAACTGGAGGTGCTCCAGACGGTCGTACGGCTGCGCGCCGAGCGACGGCTGACGGTCGTGATGGTGCTGCACGACCTCAACCACGCGGCGCGGTTCGCCGACCGGATCGTCGCGCTGCGCGAGGGCCGCATCGCCGCCGACGGCCCGCCCGGAGAGGTGGTCACGGAGCGGCTGCTGGCCGAAGTCCTGGGCGTCCAGGGGCGGGTGGGGGCCGATTCCGAGGGCGGCTGGCCCGTCTGTTACCCAGATCACCCTCTCGATCCGCTCCAGCTATTGCGCAATGAAAATCATATTCATTAGTGTCTGTGGTGCGGCACCGAACGACGTCGCAACCACCACCCGACCGATCCTGAATGGAGGCTTCAACTCATGGAGCACAACAAGGTGTTCAGTCCGATCGCCGACCAGGGCCAGCTCGCCCACCTCTCCGCCACCCACTCGAACGCCCTCGTCGAGAACCCCTTCGACGACGCCGTCGAGGCCGACACCGCGGACGAGAAGTAGGCGGCACCTGCCGCTGAGGCAGGCTCCCGCTCCTCGCGTGGCGGGCCCGTCCGGGCTGACCCCCGGACGGGCCCGTCCCGTTCGCACCACCTGATCACTCCCGTACCGCGCCCCTCGGAGGCTTCCGTGAACCGCAGTCGACTCGCTCCCGGAGCCGGGATCGTCACCGCCCCCGGTGGCCGGCCCGTACTCCGCACCTCCGAAGGGGAGTTCCTGCGCATCGATACCGGCCACGTCGACACGGGAGAGCTGATCGACCGGTTGACGGACGGGGAGGGGCGGGCGCCCTCGGGTGAACTCAGCCTTCTGATCACGGCGTTCGAGGAGGCCGGGCACGCGGTGACCGAACCCCGCCGCCCACCGCTCACCGGGCGGACCGTCCACATCCTGGGAGACCCCGTACTCACCGGCCCGCTCGCCCGGTTCGCCGCGGCCAAAGGGGCCGAGGTCCACCCCGCCACCGCCGGCGACGTGGCCGGACTCGCGGGGGAGCGGGACACTGCCGTGGTCTGGTGTCTCGACTCACCCGTCCCCGAAGGGCTCTGGGACGAAGCGGACCGGCTGCCCGCCCGGCACACCGCCTGGCTGCGCTGCCACCGCGAAGGCGCTCACACCTGGACCGAACCCCTCGCCTCGGCGCCGGGCGACGTCACCGCCGCCCATGTCCGCCTGCGCAGGCTCGCGGCCACCGCCGCCCACCGCGAACTTGCCGCCTACTGGGCCGGCCACCGCACCCCCGACACCGGACCGCACCCCACCGAGCCGGCCGCCGCCCTGATCGCCGCACTGCTCACCGCCGACCTGATCGCCTGGGCGAGCGGCGAGCCGCACCGGGGAGCCGGCCTCCCCGCCCGCCGCAGGCTGCGCCGGATCGACGTGCGCGACCTGACCGTCACCGAACACCCCGTGCTCCCCGTACCGGAGGTCGCCCCGCTGCCCGCCCCCACCGCGCGGACGGCCCCGTGAACACCACGGCGAACACCGCGACCGTGTACGTCCCCGCCCTCGACGGCACCCCGCTCGCCACCGACCTCTGCCTGCCGGACACACCGGGCCCCCACCCCGCCGTCGTCATCCGCACCCCTTACGGCCGCACCGCCCACCGCGCCGAGCTGTGCGGCTGGGCGGCCCACGGGTTCGCCGCGCTCGCGCAGGACGTCCGCGGCCGGCACTGCTCGCCGGGGCCGTGGCACCCCTACCGGGACCACGAGGCGAGCGACGGCGCCGCGACCGTGGCCTGGGTGCGCGGCCAGGCGTGGAGCGGCGGCGGCCCGGTCGTCGCCGTCGGCTCCTCCTACGCCGCCCACTGCGCCCTCGTCACCGCGCTCGGCCCGCCCGGCGACGGCCGGCCTGACGCCGTCATCGCCGCCGTCCCCGCCCTCGGCCTCGCCGACACCGCTCGCGAGCCCGCGGGCCCCGAACGGCTCTGGGCGCGCGCCGGCTGGTGGGCCGCGCACGGCGACCGCCCCGACTCCGCCCCCGATGCGCTGGCCCGGGCCCTCGCGGAGGACCCCCGACTCCTGGAACACCTCCCCCTCACCCGGCTGGCCGACCGCCTGGGCCGCGCCCTGCCCTCCTGGCCCGAGCTCTGGGACGCCTGTCCGCGCGGCCGGATCGTCCGGCGCGGCTCCGCCTCCCGACTTCCGCTCCTCGCCGTAGGCGGCACCCGCGATCCCTTCGCCGAGGACACCGTGGCGCTGTGGCGCGGCTGGGGCGGCCCCGCACGTCTGCTGCTCGGCCCGTGGGGCCACCGACTCACCGCGGACCGGCCCGCGATCGCGGCCGACCGCGTCAACCTCGGTGCGCTGTACGTACGGTGGGCCCGCTCCGCCCTCGCCGGACAGCTGAAGCCCGAGCGGCGCGGGGTCATCACCCTTGACGGCAGCGGTCGTTGGCACGGCGTACGGCCAGGCGACGCCACGCATGGGCCGGCGGATTCCTCGACACGCACCACCACCTGGCCTTTCGGCGCTCCCACCGGTCTGCAGCTGCTGCACGGAGCCGATTTCACCGCTGACCCCGCCCACCCCGTCCGCTCCGACGACCTCGCCGTCCCGGCCGACGGCGCCCCCGCCGACCGATGCCTCCTCCTCTCCCCGCCCCTGCCCCGCCCGCTCGACCTGGCCGGACCCGCCACCGCCCGGCTCCACGCCGCCGCCGACACCCCCGCCGCCGACTGGGCCGTACGCGTCACCGCCCTCGACCCGGCCGGCCGCGCGGAGCCGCTGGCGTTCGGCATCGTCCGGCGCACCGACCCGCCCGGGGAGGCCGTGGAGATCACCGTGCCGCTCGGCACACTGGGCCGCCGGCTGCCCGCCGGGACGAGGCTCCGCGCGGAGATCGCCGGACACCACTTCCCCGCCCACGCCCGCAACCCGCACACCGGCGAGAACCCGGTGACCGCCACCCGCCTCGCCCCGTCCCGCAGGGCCGTGTCGGCCCGGGGCAGTGCCCTGCACCTGACCGTCGTCGCCCGGCGTCGTTACGTCGAGCCCGTACCGGAGATATGCCGTTGACCAGCACCTTGCCCATAGAAGCCCTGGTCGACCCCGTCTGCGGGCTGATCCGCGGTGTCGAGCCGGTCGAGCACCCGGAAGGGGCGCCGCCCCGCTACACCGCGATGACCGCCGAGGTCGCCGACGCCCGACGCCTCGGCGCCTGGCCCGCCGACCGGGTCTCGCTCGGCACCACCTTCGGGGACCCCGAGGGGGCCAGGATCGCCGCCGTCGCCGAGGCCGTGGAACGCTACTGCGGCAACCGCGTCCCGCCGCCCGGCCACCCCGGCGCACCCCGCAAAGCCACGGCCGCCGAGCTGGAGGCGGAGGGGCTGCGGCTGTACGGGCCCGGGGCGGTGCCCTCCTACGCCTCCTGGCAGCACGAGCGCCCACGCTTCCCCTACGCCGCACTCACTCCCGATACCCCGGCGCTGTGGACCCTGGGCGCCGAGGACGGGCAGCCCTGCTGGGCTCCCGTAGCCCTCACCCACCTCAACTGGCGCCAGGGCGAGCTGCGTTCACTGCCCCGCACGCACCATCTCAACTACGCGGGCATAGCCACCGGCCAGGGCTTCGACGACGCCGTCGAGCGAGGGCTGCTCGAAGTCGTCGAACGCGACGCCCTGGAGCTGTGGTGGCACCTGGACGGGCCCACCCGGGGTATCGACCCGGCGAGCGTTCCCGGCCTCACCGAGGATCTGGCAGGCGCCGAACTGGACGTCCACATCGTGGAGATGCCCTCCGAGTTCGCCCCCTGCATGGCCGCCCTCGTGCACGACCCCCGGCGGGGCATCCACGCCGCCGGGTTCGCCTGCCGGTACGCCCCGGCGGAGGCGGCCCGCAAGGCAGTCCTGGAGGCCGTGCACACCTGGGTGTTCACCCAGGGCGCTGTGGACGCCGACGGCTGGGTCCACCGCTCCGTGGAGGCCGGTCTCTTCGCGCGGGGCCTCTATCTGGACCACCGGGCCGACCGGCGCTATCTCGACGACTGCGGGCCGCAGTTCGCCGCCGTTCGGGACCTCGGCGCCCACGTACAGGTCTGGCTCGACGACCGGATGACCCCGCTGGCCCGACGCTTCACGAAACCCGCCGGGGGCGTCGTCCCCGTCACCGAGGTCGCCCCCGGTAGCCGCTCCGCACTGGACGCGGCGCTCGGCGCAGGCGGCCACCGCGTGATCACCGTGGATCTCACGACCGAAGACATCGCCGAGACCTCCCTGCGCGTCGCCCGCGTACTGGTCTCCGGTCTGATCCCCAACGCCCCCGCCGCATTCGGCTACTTCGGCTGCCCACGTTTCGCCGAGGCCGCTCTCGGCCGGGGCTGGCGCGCCGAACCCCCCGCCGGACCCGCGGACTTCACCCTCGCACCGCCGCCGCACATGTGAAGGAGCACGTCCCCATGACCCAGGCTCCCGCGGCCGCTTCCGAGCTCCTGAGCCGCGCCCTGGCCGACGCCAGGTCCTCCCGGGTGCCGCGCACCGTCCCGTATGTGCCGGAGCGCGCCTTCCCGTGGGGCGGCCCGGGGCTCTCCCCGGCCGGTACCGGTGGAGCGGTGAACCTGGACCGCGGCCTGCGGCTGTCGCTCGCCGCCCCGCACAGGGCGGGCCGGCTGCGGCCCGTCGCCTCGGCGGGCGCTCTCCATCCCGTACAGGCTCACCTGCTCGTCGGCCCCGGCTGTTCCCTGCCGCCCGGGCGGTACGCCTACGACCCGCGCACCCACCGTGCCCACCCGCGTGGCCGGGCACCCGCCGACGCGCCCTCGGGAGCCTTCGTCATCCTCACCGTCACGGCCGCCCGTACGGTCGCGCACTACGGACACCGCGCCTGGCCCCTGCTCCTGCTGGACGCGGGTCACGCGGCGGCTGCCCTGGCGCTCGCCGCTGCCCCGGAGGGCGTACTGGTCTGCCTCGACGCGGACGGCGCCGGGCTTTCTGCGGCTGCCGGGCTGCCCCGAGCGGCCGAGCGGCAGGCCCGGTGGCCTGGCGTCGACCCCGAACTCCCCCTTGTGGCAATCTGGTTGCCGTCCGCGCGCGGGTCCGTACACCCCACCGCCTCGCTGACCGCCTGGGCCGCCCTGCCCTGTGCCCTCACCTCGGCATCGCGTCCGGATACCGAGAACGCCCTGCCCCCTGAACTCGCCGCTGCCCGCCAGCTGTTGGCGAACGTAGCCGCAGGATCGGACTCCACCTGGCACCCGGCCCCCCGCCCCGCACCGGTGACGGACGAGACGCTCCGTAGGCGAAGGAGTGCGGCCCCCTCCGACCTGTCACACCCGCCGGCCCCGGATCTGGTCGCCCGGGTCCTGGCCACCGCCGAGGGTGCCCGGCCGGACGGCCCCGCCTGGGCCGCGGCGGTCGGCGGCGACGCTCCGGGGCTCCTCACGACCGACGGCCCCCTCGCCTCCGGTGATGCCCGCCCCACCCTCGCCCGCTGGGCGGCGGGCCAGCAATGGATCGGCACAGCAGGCGCGGTGCTGGTCGCCCACGGCTGCCCCGCCGACGCCCCGCCGGCCCTGATCCGCAGCAGCCACCTCGCCGCCGGTTACGCCGCCGGCGTCGCCCAGGCCCACGCCACCGCACTCGGGCTCCGCTCGCGCCCCATCGGTTCCTGGCAGCAGGCCGACCTCGGCGCCGCACTGGGCGACGACCCCGGACACGACTGGATCGTCCACGGCCTCGCCCTCGCCGGAACCCCGAAACCCCGGCACCAGGACGAGCCACTCCCAGCCCCACCGCCCCCGTCGGGCAAGGAAGAACGCCCATGATGCTCCACCCCGAACTCCTGCGCGCCGCCCGCGCCGCCCGCCGTCCCCTCGGCGGCGCGACCGCGCTGCTCGCCGCGGTCACCCTCACCCACCTCGCCCAGGCCGTCCTGCTCGCCGTCGTCCTCTCCCGGATCGCCCACGGCGACACATCCGGCCTGGCGCCGCTCCTCCTGTCGGTCCTCGCCGTCGTCCTCGTCCGCGCCGCGCTCGGCCGGGCCCAGCGGCTGACCGCCGTGACGGCGGGAGCCGCCGTCCGGATCCGGCTCCGCGACACCCTGATGGCCCGCCTCGGTGAACTCGGGCCCACCGCGATCACCGGTGCGCGGGCCGGAGCCGTACGCGCCACGCTCGTGGACGGCGTCGAAGGCGTGGACGCGTACGTCTCCCGCTACCTCCCCCAGGCGCTCATCACCTCCACCGTCCCGCCCCTCCTGCTCATCGCCGTCGCGCTCATCGAGCCGTACGCCGCCCTCGCCCTGGGCCTGGCCCTGCTGCTCGCACTCTTCGGTCCGCGCTGGTGGGACCGGCTGCTCGCCCGGCGGGGCAAGGAGCACTGGGACTCCTACGAAGCCCTCGCCGCCGACTACCTGGAGGCCCTGCAGGGCATGGCCACCCTGCGCGCGGCCGGTGCGGTGGGCCGCATACGGGACCGGCTGGAGAAGCGGTCGGCGGCGCTCCACCGTGCGACCGTCGCCAAACTGCGGGTGTCGCTGGTCGACACCGGCCTCACCGACCTCGCCGTCCAGGGCGGCACCGCGGCCGCCGTCCTCGTGGCGTGCTCCTCGGCGGCCACCGGACGCACCGCCACCACCGGGACCTACCTCCTGCTCATGCTCGCCTCCGAGTGCTTCCGCCCCATCCGGGACCTCTCCCGCGAGTGGCACGCCGGCTACCTGGGGGTCTCCGCCGCCGACGGGATCGCCGCCCTGCGCACCGCCGAACCCGCCGTCGCGGACCGGGGAACGGCGGAGGCCCGTTGGGACACCGCCCCCGAGATCCGATTCGCGGACGTCCACTTCACCCACCCGTCGAGCGAGCGCCCCGCCCTGGACGGCGTCACCTTCACCGCACCCGCCGGGCGTACGACGGCGATCGTCGGGCCCTCCGGTGCCGGGAAGTCGACCCTGCTGAGCCTGCTGCTGCGCCAGCGCGACCCCGACGGCGGCCGGGTCACGATCGCCGGGACCGAGACCGCCGCGTACACCCTCGCCTCGCTGCGCCGGCGGATCGCCGTCGTCTCCCAGGAGACCTATCTCTTCCACGCCACGATCGCCGAGAACCTGCGCATCGCCCGTCCCGCCGCCACCGACGCACACCTGCGCGCCGCCGCCCGCGCGGCGGGCATCCACCAGGAGATCACCGCCTTCCCCCAGGGGTACGACACCCTCGTCGGCGAACGCGGCGCCACGCTCTCCGGCGGCCAGCGCCAACGGCTCGCCCTCGCCCGCGCCCTCCTCGCCGACGCCCCGGTCCTGATCCTGGACGAGGCCACCAGCGCTGTGGACGAGCGGGGCGAGGCCCGGATCGTGCGGGAGCTGCCGGTGGCGAGCCGGGGCCGTACCTGCCTCGTCGTCGCCCACCGGCTCGACGCCGTACGCCACGCCGACCACATCGTCGTTCTCGACGGCGGCCGGGTCGAGGCGTCCGGCGACCACAGCGGACTGCTGGCGGGCGGCGGCGTGTACGCCGCGCTCGTCGCGGCGGGCCGCAGCACCCCCCAGGAGGAACACGCCGCATGACACCGCCCGAGCCCGCACCCGTGAGGGCCGCGGCCCTCCACGACACCGGCGCCCTCCGCTCCCTCCTCCCCGTCCTCGGCGCCCACCGCGCCACCGTCCTGCGCACCTGCCTGGCCGCCCTCGTCGACCAGGCGGCCCTGGTCGCCCTGGTCACCCTCGCCGCGCACACCGTCGGCACAGCGGTGATCGACCACCGGGCCCCGTCCTCCGCGACCGTGGCCGTCCTCATCGGGCTCGTCCTGCTCAGGGCGCTCGCCACCTGGCGGGAGATGGACCTCTCGCACGACCTCGCCTACCGCGTCCTGGCGGAACTGCGGGTCCGGGTCTTCGACGGGCTCGCCCGCTCAGCCCCCGCGCGGATCGCCGGGCGCCGCAGCGGCGACCTCGCCTCGACCGCGCTCGGCGATGTGGAGGCGCTGGAGTTCTTCTACGCCCACGCCATCGCCCAACTCCTCGCATCGGGGCTCGTCTTCGCGGCGGCCGCCACTCTGCTGGGTGTCCTCGGGCCCTGGCTGCTCCTCGCCGTCGTGCCCGCCGCCCTGCTCCTCCTCTGGTCGCCGCTGCTGGAGGCGCGCGGGCGGGCCGTGCGCGGGGCCCGGACCCGGGCCGCGCTCGCCGACCTCTCCGCGGAGAGCGTGGAGAGTGTCGACGGCCTCCGCGAGCTGCTGATGGCGGGCGCCCTCGACCGGACGCGGGCCCGGCTGCGGTCCGGCGGCCGGCGCCTCTCCCGTGCCCAGCGCGCCGAGCAGTCCTGGGAGACGGGGGCCGGCGCGGCCCGCGACCTGCTCGTCGTCGGCGCCGTCATCGGGGTGGTCGCAGATCCGCGAGGCCCGCCGCGAAGGGCTCGCCGTCCTGCTGATCTCGGCGG
>NZ_JBEXSI010000054.1:0-44300 GCF_040613515.1 Streptomyces sp. NPDC006261 | reverse complement strand
CGGAAGGTGCCGTTGTGCTCGCCCGGCTCCCAGATGTCCAGCTCCGGCTTGAACAGGCACAGCGACATGGGCATGCCGTAGCCGCTGATGGACTTGGAGAGCGTGACGATGTCCGGGACGATGCCGGCCTCCTCGAAGGAGAAGAAGCCGCCGGTACGGCCGCAGCCCATCTGGATGTCGTCGACGATCAGCAGCATGTCCTGGCGGTGGCACAGCTCCTGCAGCGCGCGCAGCCACTCGGCGCGGGCGACGTTGATGCCGCCCTCGCCCTGGACCGTCTCCACGATCACGGCGGCGGGCTTGTTCAGCCCGGAGCCCTGGTCCTCCAGGAGTCGCTCGAACCACAGGAAGTCGGGGACGGTGCCGTCGAAGTAGTTGTCGAACGGCATCGGGGTGCCGTGCACCAACGGGATGCCGGCGCCGGCCCGCTTGAACGCGTTGCCGGTGACGGCCAGCGAGCCCAGCGACATGCCGTGGAAGGCGTTGGTGAACGAGACGACGGACTCGCGGCCCTTGACCTTGCGGGCCAGCTTCAGCGCCGACTCGACGGCGTTGGTGCCGGTCGGGCCGGGGAACATCACCTTGTACGGAAGGTCGCGCGGGCGCAGGATGACGTTCTGGAACGTCTCCAGGAAGGCGCGCTTGGCGGTCGTCGCCATGTCCAGACCGTGGGTGATGCCGTCGCGCTCGATGTAGTCGATCAGCGCCCGTTTCAGCACGGGGTTGTTGTGGCCGTAGTTGAGCGAGCCGGCCCCGGCGAAGAAGTCCAGGTAGGAGTGGCCGTCCTCGTCGGTCAGCCGGGCGCCCTGCGCGCGGTCGAACACGGCGGGCCAGCCGCGGCAGTAGCTACGGACCTCCGACTCCAGGGTCTCGAAGACGCTCAGTGCGGGCGGGGTGATGGTCACAGCGGGTCTCCTGCGTGAGGGGTGTGACGGGCAGTGGTCGGTGCTCCCTGCCGCACGGAGGCGGCCGGGACCGCGCCGGGTGGTCGGCCGGCGCGGAAGTCGTGGGGATCCGGGCGTACGGGTCAGGTACGCCGGGCCGTGGCCGGGTGGCTCACGGGTCCGGTGGGCTGCTGAGGTGCCTCGGAGGCCTCAGCCGGCGAAGGGGCCTATCCGGTAGAGGACCTCCGGCAGGTGCGTCCCCTCGGGGAACAGCCCCCCGTCGAAGAGGACCTCCTGCTCCAGCGGGACGTCGTGCCGCTGGGCGTAGGACGTGAACAGCCGGTCGGACGCGGTGTTGTCCGGGGTGATCGTCGTCTCGACGCAGGAGAGGCCCTGGTCGGCGGCGACGCGGGCGGTCAGCGCGTCCAGCAGGGTGGCGGCCAGCCCCTTGCCTCGATGTGCCTGGTCGACGGCGACCTGCCACACGACGAGGGTCTCGGGGCGGTCGGGCCTGAGGTAGCCGGTGACGAAGCCGATCGGCTCGCCGTCCTCGCCACGGGCGACGGCGGACGTCGCGGCGAAGTCACGACACCACAGCAGGTAGCTGTACGAGGAGTTCAGGTCCAGAACCTCGGAGTCGCGGGCGATGCGCCAGATCGCGGCTCCGTCCTCCACTCGTGGCGTGTCGATACTGAGGAATTCGCTTCGGGCACGGGCAAAATCTGCTGGTGCGGCGGTCATGCGAATTGAATTTACCCAGCAAATTTCTAAATTGCATCGAGGTGGAGGGTTGGGAGACGCGCCGATATGTGTTATCAGGCGTGCGCGAGGCCCCGTGTGATTCGGGTGCGATTTCCTACTCTTTGTCCCGAATTTTTCGGGCATAACGCCGCCTGTGTGGAGTCGGTCACAGGGTTGTAACTCCTCTGGGACGTGTCCGAATCATGCAGTTCGAGCCCCGAAAAAACTTCCGCGTTTAGGGGACGGAAAAGCGGGCAGAAGAATGCGGGGAGCTGCTTTCGATAAAGCAGCTCCCCGCATTATGAATATCAGAGGCTCGGCCAGGTTTCCGCAACCGCACGGCGGGCAGCTTGGAAGTCGGCCGGCCGGCCCGCGTCGGCCAGCGCCGCCGTCAGGGCCGCGAGCGAGGACAGCACCGCGTCCCGCGTCGCGTCCGCCCCGTAGTGATTGACCCGGATCATCTCCTTGGAGAGCGCCCCACCGCCCGCGATCAGCGGCAGCGAGGGCTCCACCGCCAGCGCCCGCGCGACCAGGGCCGCGGCGTCGGTCCCCGCCGGGGCGCGCAGCGTCGTGGCCACCGGAGCGGCGTCACGCGCCTCGTGGACGTACGGCTCCAGACCTCCGCCCAGTGCCACCGCGCCCGCCCGGGTCGCCGCGGCGGCCGAGGCGTGGCGGGCCATCACCGCGCCCAGGCCGTCCGCCTCGATCCGCTCCAGGCACGCCTGGAGGCCCAGCATCTCCAGTTGCGCCGGAGCGTGCGGCAGCGCCCTGCGGCCGCCGTCGATCCAGCGCTCCTTCCAGTCCAGGAGCGAGAGGTACGAGCGGCGCGGGGCGGCCGGGTTGGCGGCGATCCGCTCCCAGGCCCGCGCGCTCACCGACACCGCCGACACCCCGGCCGGACCGCCCATCGCCTTCTGCGCGCCGATCACGCACAGGTCGACGCCCCAGGCGTCCGGCAGCAGCGGCTCGGCGCCCACCGAGGCGACCGCGTCCAGCATGAACAGCGCCCCGTGTGCCCGGACCACCTCACCGATCTCCGCGACCGGGTTGGTGTTGCCGGTCGCCGCCTCCGCGTGCACCAGCGAGACGAAGTCGATCTCGGGATGCTCGGTGAGCGCCTCGGCGACCTGGTCGGCGGTCACCGCGGTATGGAAGGGCACGGTGAGGTCGACGACCTCGGCGCCGCAGTCCCGCAGCCAGTTGCCGAAGGTCTGCCCGTACGGTCCGGTCACCACGTTCAGCGCGGTCGAGCCGGGCCGGGCGCCGCTGCGGATGCAGCCCTCCAGCGGCAGCAGCGCCTCGCCCTGCGTGATGACGACGTCCTGCTCGGTGGCGAGGAGCGCGGCCACCCGCCGCTCGATGGCCGCGAAGTGCGCGGCGGTCAGCGGGGGGAGGTCGAGGAAGGGGTGCGTCACGGTGGGGATCTCTCCGGGTTCGGTCGGGCGGGTCTGTCCTTTTCGGGCCGGGGACGGGTCCCGCTCGCGGCCGACGCCCCCCTCGCAGCCTACCGAGGGCCTCGTACAGTGCCGCGTATGAGTGATCAGGTGCGCGGTCGGGACGGGCAGCGGGTGCTGCGGGTGAAGGGACGGGTCCTCGTCGGCCCGGACGAGGTGCGGGACGAACTGTGGGCCGTCGACGGGCGGATCACCTTCGATCGGCCGCCGGGCGCGGACCGCGCGCAGACCGTCACGGGCTGGGTGCTGCCCGGCCTCGTCGACGCCCACTGCCACGTCGGCCTGGACCGGCACGGCCCGGTCGACGCGGCGACCGCCGAGAAGCAGGCGCTCACCGACCGGGAGGCCGGGACGCTGCTGATCCGGGACGCCGGATCACCCTCCGACACCCGCTGGACCGACGACCGCGAGGACCTGCCGAAGATCATCCGAGCGGGCCGCCACATCGCCAGGACCCGCCGCTACATCCGCAACTACGCCCACGAGATCGAGCCCGGCGACCTCGTCGCGTACGTCGCCCAGGAGGCCCGGCGCGGCGACGGCTGGGTCAAGCTGGTGGGGGACTGGATCGACCGGGACGCGGGCGACCTCACCGCCTGCTGGCCGCGCGGCGAGGTCGAGGCGGCCATCGCCGAGGCGCACCGGCTGGGCGCCCGGGTCACCGCGCACTGCTTCGCCGAGGCCGCGCTGCGCGATCTGGTCGAGGCGGGCATCGACTGCATCGAGCACGCCACCGGCCTCACCGAGGAGACCGTCCCGCTCTTCGCCGAGCGTGGCGTCGCGATCGTCCCGACGCTGGTCAACATCGCCACCTTCCCCGGCCTCGCGGCGGGCGGCGAGGCCAAGTTCCCGCGCTGGTCGGCCCATATGAGGCAGCTGTACGAGCGCCGCTACGACACCGTGCGCGCCGCGTACGACGCCGGCATCCCGGTCTACGTCGGCACCGACGCGGGCGGCTCGCTGGCGCACGGCCTGGTCGCGGGCGAGGTCGCCGAACTCGTGAAGGCGGGCATCCCGGCCCTGGAGGCCCTCTCCGCCACCGCCTGGGGGGCGAGGCGGTGGCTGGGGCGGCCGGGGCTGGAGGAGGGCGCTCCGGCCGACCTGGTCGTCTACGACGAGGATCCGCGCGCGGACGTACGGGTGCTCGCGGCCCCGCGCCACATCGTGCTGAACGGGCGGTCGACCGGCTGAGGTTGCCGGGGGCCGGTGTTGCGGTGGGTTGACAGGCAGTGACGGATGCGGGCCCCGGCTCGTTGAGTTATCTCTCCCGCTGACGCACCTCGGCTCACACCGCGTGAAACGGGTGAAGGAATGAGGCGGGAGGGAACGCACGTGCCGAAAGATTCGAATATGCGCGCGGAAACCCCCCTTTGGGGTGAACTCACCTCAGGTATCCGCCAGTTCACCCTCAGTGCGTAAAGATTCACGGAGTCGAGGCCGCCGGCGCAGGCGATGTCCCCCATTGGACTGTGCCGGTGGCTCCATGTCTCTTGTGGGGGTTCCACCATCTTGAACAGCAACACCTTCCGTCTCGCTGCCCTGGCGGTCGCCACCGCTCCCGTCGCTCTGTTTGCCGCCGTCCCCGCGCAGGCAGCCCCGGCGACGCCCGCCACCGGCGGCGAGGGCAGGGCGAGCGCGGTCGTGCTCCGTACCGGGCTCGACGTCTCACTCCTCAACAAGTCCGTCCAGGTGCCCCTCAAGGTCACGCTCAACGAGGTGCAGGCGCCGGCCGGCGCGGAGAAGACCGCGCTCACCGTGAACCTGGACGGGGTGGCGGGCGGACAGCCGGTCAACGTCCTGCGCGCCGACGTGGCGACCGCCGAGGCCACCTTGGACGAGCACAAGGCCGAGGGGTACACCAACCTGGTCAAGGCGCGGGTCCATGTGCCCGGTCTGCCGCTGCTCTCGCTCATCGAGGTCGAGAAGGTGACCTCCAAGGCGCTCTGCGAGGTCGGCAAGCGGCCCGTCGCCGAGTCGAACGTGCTCGGCCATGTCAAGGTGCTCGGCAAGAAGGTGACGCTCTCCGCGGGCGGACCGACCCGGGTCGTGGTGCCGGGCGTCGGCGAGGTGAGCCTCGACCTGTCGAAGACCGAGACCACCTCGCGTTCTGCCGCCGCGACGGCGCTCCGGCTGAAGGTCTCGGTGAACCCGCTCAAGCTCAACGTGGCCGAGGTGGAGGGCGAGGTCACCCTGGCCGAGGCGACCTGCGAGACCCCGAAGGGGCCCAAGACGCCCGAGGAGCCGGGGGAGAGTGACGGCGGCTCCACGGACGGCGGCTCCACGGACGGCGGTTCCACGGGTGGTTCCACCGGCGGTGACACGGATGGTTCCACCGGCGGTGACACGGGTGGGTCCACCGGCGGTGACACGGGTGGGTCCACCGGCGGTGACACGGGTGGTTCGGACGGCGGTTCCACCGGTGGCGGCGGCCAGGGTGACAGCGGCACCGATGTGAAGCCGCAGACCGGGTCCGACACCGGCAAGGCCCCCACCACGGCCAACCTCGCCGAGACCGGAGGCAGTTCCACCACCCCGTACATCGCGGGCGGCGCGGCCGTACTGCTGGCGGTCGGCGCGGGAGCCACGGTGGTCGCGCGCAGGCGGAGCGGCGGCAGCCAGGGCTGATCCGCGCCCGGGCGCGGGATCCGCTCGCGCACGGGACCTGGGGCGGCGTTCGTACGACGGAACGCCGCCCCTCGGGCTGCCCCCAGGATTCCCTCAGCGCACTGTTCGCGCGGGCAGCGCCTGAACGGCCTGGTCCAGGGCCTGGAGGAAGCGGTTGGTCGTCGCCCGGTCGCGTACGGCCAGCCGCAGCCACTGCGGCCCGAGCCCCGGGAACGTATCGCCGCGCCGGGCCGCGAAGCCCAGCAGCCGCAGCCGTTCCCGGATCTCCGCCGCCCGCTCCAGCCGGACCAGCACGAACGGCCCCCGGGCCTCCTCGACCACCCGCACTTCGCTGAACTCCGCGAGCCCGGCCAGCAGATGGGCCCGGTCCACGGTGATCCGGTCCGCCGCCTCGGCCGCCTCCACCAGCGCCCGCGGCTCCATGCAGGCCTGGGCCGCCGCCAGCGCCGGGGACGACACCGGCCACAGCGGCTGCGCCTCGGCCAGGCGCGCGATGGTCTCCGGGGCTGCCAGGACGTAACCGATCCGCAGCCCGGCCAGCCCCCATGTCTTGGTGAGGCTGCGCAGCACCACCAGGCCGGGGATGTCCGTCCGTCCGCACAACGCCTCGCGCTCGCCCGGCACGACGTCCATGAACGCCTCGTCGACCACCAGCGTCCGCCCCGGTCTGGCCAGCCGCTCCAGCAGGGCCGCCGGGTGCAGCACCGACGTCGGGTTGGTCGGGTTGCCGACCACCACCAGATCCGCCTCCTCCGGCACCGCCGCCGGATCGAGCCGGAAGCCGTCCTCCTCCCGCAGCAGCACCCGCCCCACCCCGTGCCCGGCCGCCCGCAGCGCTGCCTCCGGCTCGGTGAACTGCGGATGCACGACCACCGGGCACCGGGCCGGGAGCGCCCGGGCGATCAGGACGAACGCCTCGGCCGCACCCGCCGTCAGCAGGACGCGTTCCACCGGCAGTCCGTGCCGCTCGGCGACCGCCGCCCGGGCCGGTGCGCCGTCGGGGTAGGCCGCCAGTGAGATGAGGGAGGCGGCTATCCGCTGGCGCAGCCACTCCGGTGGTGTGTGGGTACGGACGTTCACGGCGAGATCGGTCAGATTCTCGCCGCGCACCTCCGCGTCGCCGTGGTGGCGCAGGTCGGGCCCGGCGCTCTCGATGTCTCGCGTGGGGGGATGTGTGGGGGGATTCATGGCTGCCATGGTGAACGGGCGGGGGCCCTCCGTCACGAGTGGGGTGGAAGTTTTCTCGCCGGAAACAGGGAAAGGCGGGAGGACGGCCGGAAACCGGCGTGCCACCGCGCAGGTCGCGAGCCCCTTGCCCACGGACTTCTCCACCACCAGCTCGTCCGCCTCGATCAGCGCCGCCGCCTCCGCCACCGACGGCGTCCCCACCGCCCCGTCGGCCGCGTCCGCCGGGTTCGGCACGCGCACCCCGGCGAGCGCCGCCGCCGGATAGGCCCGCACCGGCACCCCGAGCCGGGCGGCCGCCCCCACGATCCCCGGCTCGTCCGCCTTCGCGTCGACGGTCGCCACCTCCACCACATCGGCGGTACGCAGCCCCGCCCCGCGCAGGGTCTCCTCGATCAGGCCGTACACCTCGCCGAGCGGCGCTCCCCGGCGGGCACCGACCCCGACGACCAGGTTCCGGGCGCCGGGCTCGGGGGTGAGGGTCGTCATGGCGGAGCCTGCCTTTCACATCAAGCGGCGGGAGGAGCTGTTCCGTATACGGTCACGGATCCGGCCGTCGCACGGTTCGTCGTACGGGCGGGCGAGGCCGCCCCGGGTAGGGACACGAGTAAGGGCGCGGGTAAGGACACCCTGAGATGCGGTCGACCGGGTCGATCGACTAGCAAGAGCCCATGGCGGTGTTCGTCGCGCTCGGCGCGTTCCTGATGACTCTGGCCGGCGGCTGGGTCGCGCAACGCGTCACGGACCGCCGCCATCTGGTGCTCGGCTTCGCGGGCGGCCTGATGCTCGGGGTGGTCGGCCTGGACCTCCTGCCGGAGGCGATGGAGGCCGCGGGGACCCCGGTGTTCGGGGTGCCCGCCGCCCTGCTGCTGTTCGTCGGCGGCTTCCTGGTGGCCCATCTGGTCGAGGGGCTGCTCGCCGTACGGCAGGTGGCACACGGGGCGAGCGGTGAACGCGTGCCGCAGGTGGGGCTCACGGCGGCGGCCGCGATGGTCGGCCACAGCCTGATGGACGGCATCGCACTCGGTGCCGCCTTCCAGGTCAGCGGAGCCATGGGCGTGGCCGTCGCGCTGGCGGTGATCAGTCATGACTTCGCCGACGGATTCAACACGTACACCCTCACGAGTCTTTACGGGAACGCCCGACGCAAGGCGCTCCTGATGCTGTTCGCGGCCGCCGTGGCGCCGGTCGTGGGCGCCGCGACGACGCTGCTGTTCACCCTTCCGGAGGAACTGCTCGGCGGCTATCTCGGCTTCTTCGGCGGCGCGCTGCTCTACCTGGCCGCTGCGGAGATTCTTCCCGAGGCACACCACACTCATCCCGCCCGCTCCACCCTTCTCTGCACCATCGGGGGCGTGGGCTTCATCTGGCTGGTCGTGGGCATCGCGGAGTGAGCCCGCGTACGCCCGCACACGCCGCTACGACGAACGCGCGGGCGTTCACCGCACCCGGCAGTGCTCCACGAAACGGTGGGCCACCTCGGGGGAGGCCGCCCAGTGTGTGTGCAGATAGCTCGCGTGCACGCCCCGCTGGACGTACCCCTCCACCCGCCGCTCCGGCTGGTGCATGCCCCACGCGGGGGCCGGCCCCGCCCCCGGCTCCAGCACCGTCCGGTGGAACTCGTGGCCGCGCATCCGGGTCCCCGCCACCGCCAGCGCACTGTCCGAGACCGCCACCGCCTGCCGGTACCCGAGCGTGAGCCGCTCCGACATCCGGGCCTCGGCGTCCAGCACCCCGCACATGGGCCGCCCGTCCAGCTCCCGCGCCAGATACAGCAGCCCCGCACACTCGGCCGCCACCGGGGCGCCGCTCGAAGCGAGTTCGGTCACCGCCCGCCGCAACGGCTCGTTGGCCGACAGTTCGGGGGCGTACACCTCCGGGAACCCCCCGCCGATGACGAGCCCCGCCGTACCGGCCGGCAGCTTCTCGTCCCGCAGCGGGTCGAAGACCACGACCTCCGCACCGGCCGCCGTCAGCAGCTCGGCGTGCTCCGCGTACGCGAAGGTGAACGCCGCCCCGCCGGCCACGGCGACGACGGGCCGGGGCCTCTCCACGACGGTGTACGCCGGCTCCCACGCCGCGTCCGGCAGCGCGGGCGCGGTCCGGGCCAGCGCCGTCAGCGCGTCCAGGTCGCACCCGGCGCGTACCCGCTCACCCATGGCGCGCACGGCGTCCACCGCATCGCCCTGGCGCTCGGCCACCGGCACGAGACCCAGGTGCCGAGAGGGCGTCGCGACCTGAGGTGCCCGCCGCAGCACGCCCAGCACCGGCAGGCCGGACTCGTCCAGCGCGTCCCGCAACAGCGCCTCGTGCCGGTCGGAGGCCACCTTGTTCAGGATCACCCCGCCGATCCGCACCTCCGGGTCCCAGGAGGCGAACCCGTGGACCAGGGCCGCCACGGACCGGGACTGGGACGAGGCGTCGACCACCAGCACCACAGGGGCCTTCAGCAGCTTCGCCACCTGAGCGGTGGACGCCAGCTCCCCCTGGCCCGAGGCACCGTCGTACAGCCCCATCACGCCCTCGACCACGGCGAGGTCGCACCCCGCCGAGCCATGCGCGAACAGCGGGGCGATCAGATCCGTCCCGCACATGTACGCGTCGAGATTGCGGCCGGGGCGTCCCGTCGCCAGCGAGTGGTACCCGGGATCGATGTAGTCCGGGCCCACCTTGTGCGGCGAGACGGCAAGACCGCGCGCGGCGAAGGCGGCCATCAGGCCGGTGGCGACGGTGGTCTTGCCGCTGCCGGAGGCCGGAGCGGCGATGACCAGGCGGGGCACAGTCACCACTCGATGCCCCTCTGGCCCTTCTGCCCCGCGTCCATCGGGTGCTTGACCTTCGACATGTCGGTCACCAGGTCGGCGGCCTCGATCAGCGCGTCCGGCGCGTTGCGGCCGGTGATCACCACGTGCTGGGTGCCGGGCCGGTTCCGCATCACCTCGACGACCTCGTCGGTGTCGATCCAGCCCCAGTGCATCGGGTAGGCGAACTCGTCGAGCACGTACAGCTTGTACGTCTCGGCCGCCAGGTCGCGCTTGACCTGCTCCCACCCCTCGCGGGCCTTCTCCTCGTTGTCGAGCTGGCCGTCCCGCTGGACCCAGGACCATCCTTCGCCCATCTTGTGCCAGTCGACGGTGCCGCCCTCGCCGCTGGCGCCCAGCACCTTCAGCGCGTTCTCCTCGCCGACCTTCCACTTCGCCGACTTCACGAACTGGAACACCCCGATCGGCCACCCCTGGTTCCAGGCCCGCAGCGCGAGCCCGAAGGCGGCGGTCGACTTGCCCTTCCCGATGCCCGTGTGGACGAACAGGAGCGGGCGGTTGCGCCGCTGACGGGTGGTGAGCCCGTCGTCCGGCACCGATGTCGGCTGTCCCTGTGGCATTAAGCGGCCCTCCCGGCTGCGGTGACGTCCTTGACGAGCCCGGCGATCGAGTCGGCCCGCAGCTCGTCGAGTGTGACGGCGGTGCCTCCCAGTTCCCGGGCGAGTTCCCCGGCGAGACCGAGGCGTACGTAGCCCGACTCGCAGTCCACGACGACCGAGGCCGTTCCCTCGGCCAGGTGCAGTCGCGCCGCCCGCCCCGCGAGCGCGACCGGCTCCGGACCGCCGGTCGCCCGGCCGTCCGTCACCACGACGAGCAGCGGCCGCCGCGACGGATCGCGCAGCCGCTCCACCCGCAGGACGTCGTGGGCCTTGAGCAGCCCCGCGGCGAGCGGAGTGCGGCCGCCGGTCGGCAGCGACTCCAGACGGGAGGCGGCCGCGTCCACGGACGAGGTCGGCGGCAGCGCCACCTCGGCGTCCTTGCCCCGGAAAGTGACCAGGCCGACCTTGTCCCGCCGCTGGTAGGCGTCCAGCAGCAGCGACAGCACCGCCCCCTTGACCGCGCTCATCCGCTGCCGGGCCGCCATCGACCCGGAGGCGTCCACGACGAACAGCACGAGGTTGCCCTCACGCCCCTCCCGGGTCGCCTGCCGCAGATCGTCCCGGCGCACCACGAGCCCGCGCCCGGAACGCCCGCGCGCCCGCTGGTGGGGGGCGGCGGCCTGCACGGTCGCGGCCAGGTGCAGCTTCGTCAGCGACCCCTGCGGGCGGCGCGCGCCGGTCGTACGCCCGTGCTCGGTACGGGCCCGGGAGCGCCGCCCGGCAGCCCCCTCACCGAGCCCCGGAACGCTGAGCATCTTCGTACGGAACGGCTCGGCCGAGGCCACCGGCTGCTGCTCGGCCCCGGCGGAGCGCCCGGGCGCGTCGGGGGCGGATTCGGGGGCCTGGGACGGCGTGTCGCCGCCTTCACCTTGTGGCGGCGTACGGTCGCCGTCGGCCTGGGGCGGCACGCCACCGCCGCCGCCTCCGTCGCCACCGCCGTCCGGGCCGGGGCCGGGATCATCGTCTCCCGGATCGCCGTCCTGCTCCCCGGCGGCCTCGTCCAGGGTCTGGTCCAGCTTGTCCTCGTCGAGGCCCGGCGCGTCGAACGGGTTGCGGCGCCGTCGGTGGGGGAGTGCCAGGAGGGCGGCCTGCCGTACGTCGTCGGCGGTGACCTCCTCGCGCCCCGCCCAGGCGGCCAGCGCGGTCGCGGTACGGGCCATCACGATGTCGGCCCGCATCCCGTCGACCTCGAACGCGGCGCAGGTAGCGGCGATCTGCCGCAGCACGCCGTCACCGAGCACGACGCGGGACAGCAGGGCGCGCGCGGAGGCGATGCGCTCGCGCAGGGCGCTCTCCTCCCCGGCCCAGCGCGCGGCGAACCCTTCGGGGTCGTCGTCGTACGCGAGCCGGCGCCGTACGACCTCGACCCGCTCATCGGTGTCCCGGGAGGCGGCCACCTCGACGGTCAGCCCGAACCGGTCCAGCAACTGCGGCCGCAGCTCGCCCTCTTCCGGGTTCATCGTCCCGACCAGCAGGAACCGCGCCGCATGCCGTACGGAGACGCCCTCGCGCTCGACGTACGAGGCACCCATGGCCGCCGCGTCCAGCAGCAGGTCCACCAGGTGGTCGTGGAGGAGGTTGACCTCGTCGACGTACAGGATGCCGCGGTGCGCGTCGGCCAGCAGCCCCGGCTCGAACGCCTTCACGCCCTCCGAGAGCGCCCGCTCGATGTCCAGCGCCCCCACGAGCCGGTCCTCGGACGCCCCGACGGGCAGCTCCACGGTCCGTGCCGGCCGCGACACACCGGCGGCCTCCGCGTGGGGCCCATCGGGACACGCCGGGTCGGGGGAGTCGGGATCACAGGAGAACCGGCACCCCGCTACGACGGAGACCTCGGGCATGAGGGCGGCCAGCGCGCGGACGGCGGTGGACTTGGCGGTCCCCTTCTCGCCCCGCACGAGCACACCACCGACGGCCGGACTGACCGCGTTCAGCAACAGCCCGAGCCGCAGGTCGTCCTGCCCTACGATCGCGGTGAAGGGATACGGCGTACTCACTTGGCCTCCTCGTTGACATGAACCTCGGCACCATCAAGTTCGCAGGCCCTCGGCTCCTCGTTCTCCGCCCCGGCGGACCCGGCGGACTTGGCGGACCCGGCGAACTCAAGCCCTTGCGACGATCGAGGAGCGGGGTCCGGGGCTGCACCCCGGCTATCCGCCGCACCCGCGCCCCGGCTCAACGGCGGCGCCCCCGGCGGCACGAAGGGCAACCCCGCCGGCGCGCCCCCCTCGATCAACCGCCACAACGCGTCCGTGTCCGCGTGCTCCTCCACCAGATCCCCCAGACGGTCCAGCTGCTCCTCCCGCAGCACCCCGAAACACGTGTCCGGCGCAGGTACGAACCGCCGCCCGGCCCCCCGGGCCACCTCCTCCAGGAACCGCCGCCGGAACCCATCGCTCTCCAGGGACCCGTGCCAGTGCGTCCCCCACACGGCCCCCACCCGGCACCCGTCCAGGAACGGCTCCCCGCCCCGCACATCGGCCACCCCGTGGTGGATCTCGTACCCCTCCACCGGCTCGCCCAGCGCCGAACCCACCGGCCGCGCCAGCGTCTTGGCCCGGTCGAAACGAATACGCACCGGCAGCAGCCCCAGCCCGTCCACGACCCCCGCCCGCGACTCCACCTCGTCCTCGATCCGCTCACCGAGCACCTGGAACCCCCCGCAGATCCCCAGCACCGGCCGCCCCTCCGCCGCCCGCCGCACGAGCGCGTCCGCGAGCCCCCGCTCGCGCAGCCAGGCCAGCGCCTTCACCGTGCCGCGCGTCCCGGGCACGACGACCAGGTCCGCGTCGGCCAGCTCATCGGCCCGGTCCACGAACCGCACGACGACGCCCGGTTCGGCGGCCAGCGCGTCCACGTCCGTGAAGTTCGACATCAACGGAACCGCGCAGACCGCGACCCGCAGCACGTCCTCGCCGTGCGGGGGCGTCACGACCGACTCCCGTACCGCACCCCGCAAGGAGACCCGCAGGCCGTCCTCCTCGTCGATACCGAGCCCATGGGTGAACGGCAGCACCCCGTACGTCCGCCGCCCGGTCAGCCCGTACAGCATGTCCAGGCCCGGCTCCAGCAGTGAGACGTCACCCCGGAACTTGTTCACCAGATAGCCCGCGACCAGCGACTGGTCCTCCGCGCTGAGCAGCGCCGTGGTCCCGAAGAACGAGGCGAAGACCCCGCCGCGGTCGATGTCCCCGACCACGAGAACGGGAAAGCGGGCCGCCCGCGCGATCCCCATGTTCACGATGTCCGTACGCCGCAGGTTGATTTCCGCGGGGGAGCCCGCCCCCTCACAGATCACCGCGTCATAGGCCGACCGCAGCTGCTCCAGGCAGTCGGAGACCGTCCCGAGCAGCGCCTCCTGACGCCCCCCGTGGTAACCCCGGGCGCTCATCTCGCCCACCGGCTTCCCCATCAGGACGACCTGGCTGGAGCGGTCGCTGCCCGGCTTCAGCAGGACCGGGTTCATCAGCGCGGTCGGCTCCACCCGGGCGGCCTGCGCCTGCATGGCCTGGGCGCGCCCGATCTCCGCGCCCTCGCGGGTCACGAAGGAGTTGAGGGACATGTTCTGCGCCTTGAAGGGCGCGACCTTCACGCCCCGGCGCACCAGCCAGCGGCAGATGCCGGCCGTGACGACGCTCTTGCCCGCGTCCGATGTGGTCCCCGCGACCAGCAGCCCGCCACTCATGCCCGTCCCCGTTTCTGTCCTGTCGACGACCGTCCCGTGACCACGCGCCCCACGACCGTCCGGCCCACCACACACACGCCGAGGGCCAGCACGCTCACCCGGCGCGACAACCGCACCGCGCGCTCGATGTCGGAACTCCGGACCTCCCGGCCCGACTCCCCGTTCAGGACCGGCCGGTGCTCGACGCGCCCCGCGTACGCCAGCGTGCCGCCGAGCCGTACGCCGAGCGCCCCCGCGAACGCGGCCTCCACCGGTCCCGCGTTCGGGCTCGGGTGACGCCCCGCGTCCGCCTTCCAGGCGCGCACGGCCTCCGAGGGCCGCCCGCCGCCCACCACGGCCAGTGCGGCCGTCAGCCGGGCACCGGGCCACCCCGCGAGGTCGTCCAGGCGGGCCGAGGCCCAGCCGTAACGGCGGTAGCGGGGCGACCTGTGGCCGACCATCGCGTCGAGGGTGTTCACGGCCCGGAAGCCGACGAGCCCCGGCACCCCGCCGATCGCGCCCCACACGAGCGCGCCCACGACGGCGTCCGAGGTGTTCTCCGCGACCGATTCCACGACGGCACGGGCGATCTGCGGTCCGTCCAGGGAGTGCGGATCGCGCCCGCACAGACGCGGCAGCCGCTCCCTGGCCACCTCCAGGTCCCCGGCGGCCAGCGCCCCTCCGACGGCGCGGGCCTCCCGGCCCAGCGACGTACCGCCGACGACCGACCACGTGGCGGCGGCGGTCAGCGCGACGGTGAGCGCGGGACGGTCCCGTACGGCACGGGCGGCCAGCGCGGCGGCCCCCACGGCGCCTCCGGCGCACAGCAGGGTGTGCAGCGCTCCCCGGCCTCGGTCGTCCCGCCACAGCAGCAACTCCACCCGCGCGGCGGCCCGGCCGAAACCGGCTACGGGATGCCCCCGGCGAGGGTCGCCGAGAGCCGCGTCGGCGATCAGCCCGGCGATGGCGCCGTACGCGAAGACACGATCGGCACGCACGGTCAGCCCGCCGCGGGCAGAGGCGTTCCGGCAGGAAGGGGCACAGGATGCGGTACACGGCGGCCGGGCATGGCTTATGTCCTCACTCAGGGTCCGCGCCCTGGTTCGACGTGACCGGCGACAAGAGTCTCCTGGCTTCCGGATCCGCAGTTCCCCCGGCCTTCCAGCCCGCGTACCGAGGGCCGTGACATCCGGTGTGGGGGAGTGCTCCCCGGTGACAGTGGCGGGACCGCGCCGGATTCACACCGGCTTCCTCTTCTGTCGCCGTAAATGGCTCCGGCAGTCCACCACGCTGCGAGAACGGGCGTCAACTCGCTGTTGACCTGCGGAGCTCCAGTGTGCGCAGACGCACATCGGGCCGGACACACGGTGGTGTGTCCGGCCCGAGAGGAAGCGTCGGTGCGGTCAGGCGACGATCAGATAGATCCCGTACGCGACCGCCGCCACGCAGGCCGCGAAGCAGGCGTACGCGCCGGTGCGCGCGAGCGCGGCCGACCCGCCGGAGGCGCTGCCGCCGGCCGGGGCCGACAGCTTGGAGAGGGCCACGATGCCCACGGTGAAGAGGCCGACCAGCGCGACGGTGACCACGAGACTGACACCGAAGACGGAGGCGAGAGCTGCCCAGTCGATTTTCATACGGATCTGTCCTTACACCGTGGCCGAGGGCCGCGCCGTGTCGTCGGGCGCTGCGGCCGGGGCCGGGATGGTGGTCATGAGGTCGGTGGGGTGGGTACCGATGGGCGGCGGCTGGACCGCGGCGATGGCCGTGGTGACGACACCCCGGGGCTCGTCGTCCGTGGCCGCGGTGTCGTTGACGTTGGTGTGGTCCACCGGCTGGCGGCGCGAGGCAAGCCAGATGGCGAAGGAGCCGCCGACCAGCAGGATCGCGGTGGTGGTGATGCCCCACGGGCCCTGCTTGGTGAGGAACTCGGCACCCGCGCCGACCAGACCGGCGGCAGGGAGCGTCAGACCCCAGGCGACGAACATCCGGGTGGCGGTGGACCAGCGGACCACGCCGCCCTTGCGGCCGAGGCCCGCGCCCATCACGGCACCCGAGCAGGACTGGGTGGTGGAGAGCGAGAAACCGAGGTGCGACGAGGCCAGGATGACGGTCGCGGCACTGGTCTGGGCCGCGAAGCCCTGCGGCGGCTTCAGGTCGGTCAGGCCGCTGCCCATGGTGCGGATGATGCGCCAGCCACCGAGGTAGGTGCCGAGCGCGATGGCGACACCTGCGGAGACGATGACCCACATCGGCGGATTGGAGCCGGGGGCGAGAACGCCGCCGGTGACCAGGGCCAGGGTGATGATGCCCATCGTCTTCTGGGCGTCGTTGGTGCCGTGGGCGAGCGAGACGAGACCGGCCGAGGCGATCTGACCGGCCCGGTAGCCCTTGGCCGTCGACTTGAGCTGGTTCGGGTCGGTGACGTTCCGGTTGATCCGGTACGTCAGCCTCGTGGCCAGCATCGCGGCGAGACCGGCGACCAGCGGGGCGGCGATCGCGGGGAGCAGCACCTTGGTGACGACGGTGCCGCCGTTGATCGAGGACCAGCCGGCCGACATGACCGCCGCGCCGATCAGACCGCCGAACAGGGCGTGGGAGGAGCTGGAGGGCAGGCCGACCAGCCAGGTCAGCAGATTCCACAGGATGGCGCCGACGAGCGCCGCGAAGATGACCTCGGTTCTGAGGCCGTTCTCGTTGACGATCCCGCCGGAGATCGTCTTGGCGACCTCCACTGACAGGAACGCGCCGATGAGGTTGAGAACGGCGGACATGGCCACCGCTGTCTTGGGCTTCAGTGCGCCGGTCGAGATGGTGGTAGCCATCGCGTTGGCGGTGTCGTGGAAACCGTTCGTGAAATCGAACACGAGAGCTGTCACGACCACAATCGCGAGCAGCAGCGTGATGTGTTCCATTTACCCAGGCAATCGTTCGACGTCAGTGGCACGTGGACCGTAGGCAACCTGGGTGAACGGAAGATGAACTGGGCGGGGCGCTGTGGTGACCCGAATCGGAGTGCGGTGATTCCGTTTGTGTGCGGGAGGGGTTGCCGTATGCCCGTGGGGCACCGGCTGGTCTGCCCTTTACTCCTCGTTGGCGAAGTTTTAGACGGACACATCCGGCCCCGGAAGAGATCCCGGTCACGTGGGGGATGACGTTCCGGTTTCCAGCCCCCGACCCTACGCTCGCCCCATGAGCGAGCAGCAGCCGGAATCCGTCGTCCGGGCCTGGCGGGAGGTGGTCGCCACCGCCCGCCGCAGCGCCGCCGACGGCCTGGTCGTCGGCACCTCCGGCAATGTGTCGGCCCGCGTCGGAGACCTGGTCCTGGTGACCCCCAGCGGGGTGCCCTACGACCGGCTCGGACCTGCGGACGCGGTCGGGGTCGAGCTGGACGGCCGCCAGGTCCTCGGGGAGCTGAAGCCGACCAGCGAACTCCCCCTCCACCTCGCGGTCTACGGGGAGACCGACGCCGCCGCCGTGGTCCACACCCACGCCGTGCACGCCACCGCCGTCTCCACCCTCGTCACCGAGGTGCCGCTCGTCCACTACGCGGCCGCCATCCTCGGTGGCCCCGTCCGCACCGCCCCCTACGCCCGCTACGGCACCCCGCAGCTGGCCGGTGCCATGCTGACCGCTCTCCGCGGCCGCACCGGCTGCCTGCTCGCCAACCACGGCACCGTCACCTACGGCTCCACCCTCGACCAGGCCTACGAGCGCACCGCCCAGCTCGAGTGGCTCTGCCGTCTCTGGCTCACCGCCAGCGCGCTGCCGGGCCGCACTCCGGCTCTGCTCAGCGAGGCCCAGCTGGCTGAGGTGACCGAGGCGCTCAAGGGGTACGGGCAGTCCGGCTGACCCGGTGCGCCCCGCCCCGCCGCACCGGACGGCCCCCGCCCACTGGCAGCTCGCCGACCGCCCCAGCACACTGAAGCGGTGCGCCCGGCAACTGCGACGGCAACGGCCGTCACCACGATCCTCGGCGCCGGTGCGGCAGCGGTCGCGGCCGGCCGGTACGCCAGCGACGCCGCCCTCAAGGCGGCACCCGGACGCCCCCTGCCCAACGACCGCAGACTCACCGTGCACGCCACGGCGATCGGGCGGGTCACCCTGACCCGCTCCCTCACGGCGCTGCGCCCCGGTACCTACGGGATCGAGGGTCCCGGCGTCCACGCCGTGGTCGGGCCCGTCGTCGAAGGGGCCGAGTCCACCGCCGACACCGTCGTCCGCACCCTGGAGCGGGTCACCCACGGCATCCTGGAACCGGGTGACAAGGTCCGCCTCACCCCCGAGCTGTACCGCGGGGGCCCGGGTGCCGCCCTCGGCCTGGATTACCGGGAGGTCGAGATCCCCGGCGAGCTCGGCGGGCTGCCCGCCTGGTGGGTCCCCGGCGACCGCGACACCTGGGTCATCACCGCGCACGGCCTCGGCACCACCCGCGAGCACCCCGTGAACCTGATGGGCTTCCTGAGCGAACAGCAGCTCCCCGTGCTGGACCTCGCCTACCGAGGGGACACCGGAGCCCCCCGTCCCGCAGACGGCCTCGGCCACCTCGGCGCCTCCGAGTGGCGCGACCTGGACGCCGCGATGCGCTTCGCCGTGCGCTACGGCGCCCGGAACGTGATCCTGTACGGCTGGTCGACCGGCGCCTCCATGGCCCTGCACGCCGCGGTCAGCTCCCCGCTGCGCGAGCGCGTCGGCGGCCTCGTCCTGGACTCCCCGGTCCTGGACTGGCCGACCACCCTGCGCGCCCTGGCCGCCGCCCGCGGTGTCCCCGCCGCCCTCCTGCCGCTGGCCGTCCGCGCCGCCCAGGGCCGGACCGGGATGACCTCGGCCCCGCTCCTGGACGCCTCCCTGGCCGACGCGCTGCCCGCCCCGGCGCTGATCGTGCACGGCCCGGACGACACGATCGCCCCCTGGGGCCCGTCGCGGGCGCTCGCCGCCCGCCGCCCGGACCTCGTCAGCCTCCACGCCGTACAGCACGCTCCGCATGCGTCGATGTGGAACGCGGATCCCGGCCGGTACGAAGAGGCCCTCAGGCGCTTCCTCACGCCTCTGATGTGAGGTGATGCGGGGATCGGTCCCTTTGGCCGCCGCACCGCCGGTAACCGGGCGGGGACCGGTGAAACGCCTTCCGTTTGGGCTTTCGGGCCGTCAGAGGCAAGACTGCTCCCGTGACGTCCCGTACTCCGCGCGACTCCAGGCTGCGACTTGTCCGCCCGCGACCCCTCGCCACCGCCCGCAGGGCTGTGTCCACCCGGCACACCAGGCCGGCCCCCCGGCCCCCCGAGGGCACCCCGCCCCGCCCCGAACTGGCCCGCCAGGCCCGGGCGGTCCTCGCCGACGCCGTGCGCATCGCCCACTGGGCGGCCGGCGCCCCCGCCCCCGGCAGCTCCGCCCCGCTCGCCACCCAGGCCCTCGAACGGTCGGCGACGGCCCTGGAACTCTCCCCGGCACAGGTGCGTGCGGGCTGGGACCGGGCCCGGCTGGCCGGCCTCATCGAACTGCACGGCGACACCGCCCGCCCCGGCTGGCGGCTGCGCGCCTGGGACCGGGACGACTCTGCCGTGCTCCGCGGCTGGGTCGCGCTCTTCGACGCCTGGTCGCTCGTCCACGCCGCACCCGAGGGCATCGAGACCGGTGCGGTGGCGGAAGCCGTCGAGGCCGTGCCCCAGGTGCTCTCCCTCCTCCAGCTCTCCGCGGGCCCGGTCCCCGTACCCGCCCTCCTGGACCTCCTCGCCCAGCGCATCGCCGAGCTCCAGGAGGAGCGCTGCGAAGTGCCGTACGGCGCCGGCCGCTCGGCCGTCGAGAGCGCTCCGGCCACCGGACGCCCCGCACCTGCCCCGGACCGCAGCGCCGACCTCGACGCCCTGCTGCTCGACTGGGCCCTGGAGGGCCTCGCCGCCGTCGGCGCGCTCACCCTGGGCAACGGGCACGCCACCCTCACCCCGCTCGGCAACTGGGCGGTCTGGGTCAAGCTGGAGCAGATCTGCGTCGCCGCCCAGAGCCCGGCCGGGAACATCGAGCAGTCCGCCGCCGACATGCTGCTCGGCTGCGCCCGGCTGACCCCCGGACCGGCCCGCGACGAATACCGGGCCTGGCTCGCCGCCCGCACGGTCGGCAGCGCCGTCGCCGAACTGCTCGCCGTCGCCCGGGGTGAGGACGCGCTGCTGCGCGGCCTGGCCTTCGAGGCACTCCGCGTCGTCGGCGCCCCCGCCGAACCCGAGGTCCGCGCCGTGGTCACCAACCCGTCGCTGCGGCCCTACGCGCTGCTCTGGCTCGCCGAGTACGAGGGGGCCGACCCGGACGACGCGCAGGAGATCCTCAGCCGTGAGGAGGCCACCTGGCTCTGGGTCGACACCGCCGCCGCCGTCGCCGATCATGGTGAGACAGGCCTGCTGGTGCGCCATCTCGACTCCGCCGTCCAGGGCACCGTCCCGGCCCTGCTCGACGAGGTCAGGGCCGTCGGCCACCCGCGCACGGTCCAGGTCCTGGTCGCGCTGGCCGCCGCCCACCCGGACCCGGCCCTGGCCAAGGCGGTCCGCCGGGCCGCGTTCCAGGTCCACACCGGCGGGGCCTGACCTCCGCGCCGCCAGGTCCTCACCGGCGAGCCTGACCTCCGCGCCGCCGGGGCCCGCCCCGCTCAGTCGGCGGACCCCGGGGCGTAGGTCCCGAAGCTCCATACGTTGCCCTCGGCGTCCCGCGCCATGTAGTCCCGCGAGCCGTAGTCCTGGTCCGTCGGCTCCATGAGGATCTCCACCCCGAACTCCTTGGCCCTGGCGAAGTGCTCGTCCACCTCGTCCACCACCACGTACACCCCCGCCGGGCCCGCACCCGCCATCGCCCGGGCGAACACGCCTTCCCCGCTCCTGGAGCCGAGCACCACCGTGCCGTTGCCGCAGGACAGCTCGGCGTGCAGCACGCTGCCGTTCTCGCCCTCGTAGACCGCTTCCTGGGTGAAGCCGAAGCCCTCGGTCAGCGTCCTGATCGCGGCCTTCGCGTCGTCGTACAGGACCGTCGGGTAGATCGTCGGGACACCCTTCGCCACGTCCGCCATCGCACTCACCTCTCCTGTGATCTGCGTCTCAGTCTTCCACCGGGCACTGACAATGCCCTCCCGAGATGCCCGCCCGGGTCAGCTCCGTGATCAGCGGCCGGCCCGTCGCATCGTCCGGCGTCGTCGTCGCGTGGTGCGCCCAGGCCCCGGCTCCGTATCGCCGGACGAGAGGCCGAGCTGATCGGGGCCGACGCCGAACAGCAGCCCCAGGACCAGGGCGATCACGCCCACGATGCCGCCGCCCACGGTGGCCCGCCCGCCCGGGATCCGGCTGCCCCGCACGTCCTGGACCTCGGATGTGTCCAGATCGGCGTGGTCGTCGAACTGGACGGGCGCACCACCCTCGGCTCGGGGCGGGCGGGGTGCCGCCCTGCGCCGAGTATCGGATGGTTCGTCCCGGCGGGCACGCGGAAAAGCAGTTGCACACCGCCAGTAGAATGGGACCTATGGCCATTCTCCTTGCGCATTAGCGGCGTCGAGAGACCTCCGCCCTCGTCCCTCCGCCGTCCATACTGCCCTGGAGTTTTCCCGTGATCACCGCCTCCGGCGTCGAGCTGCGCGCCGGCGCCCGCATCCTCATCGAGTCCGCCTCCTTCCGTATCGCCAAGGGCGACCGCATCGGGCTGGTCGGCCGCAACGGCGCGGGCAAGACCACCCTCACCAAGTGCCTCGCGGGCGAGGGCACCCCCGCGGGCGGCACCATCACCCGCTCCGGCGAGGTCGGCTACCTCCCGCAGGACCCGCGCACCGGCGACCTCGAGATCCTCGCCCGCGACCGCATCCTCTCCGCCCGGGGTCTCGACGAGATCCTGCGCAAGATGCGCGAGAACGAGGAGCGGATGGCGAACGGCAAGGGCGCCACCCGCGAGAAGGCGATGAAGAAGTACGAGCGCCTGGAGACGGAGTTCCTCACCAAGGGCGGTTACGCCGCCGAGGCCGAGGCCGCCACCATCGCAGCCGCGCTCAGCCTGCCCGACCGGGTGCTCGGCCAGCCCCTGCACACGCTCTCCGGTGGTCAGCGCCGCCGCGTGGAGCTGGCCCGGATCCTCTTCTCGGACGCCGACACCCTGCTCCTGGACGAGCCGACCAACCACCTGGACGCGGACTCGATCGTCTGGCTGCGCGACTACCTCAAGACCTACCGCGGCGGCTTCGTCGTGATCTCCCACGACGTCGAACTGGTCGAGACCGTGGTCAACAAGGTCTTCTACCTGGACGCCAACCGCTCGCAGATCGACGTCTACAACATGGGCTGGAAGCTCTACCAGCAGCAGCGCGAGGCCGACGAGAAGCGCCGCAAGCGCGAGCGCCAGAACGCCGAGAAGAAGGCCGCGACCCTCAACGCGCAGGCCGACAAGATGCGCGCCAAGGCCACCAAGACCGTCGCCGCCCAGAACATGGCCAAGCGCGCCGACCGGCTGCTCTCGGGTCTGGAGGCGGTGCGGGTCTCCGACAAGGTCGCCAAGCTGCGCTTCCCCGACCCCTCGCCCTGCGGCAAGACCCCGCTGATGGCGGAGGGCCTCTCCAAGTCCTACGGATCGCTGGAGATCTTCACCGACGTCGACCTCGCCATCGACAAGGGCTCCCGCGTCGTCATCCTCGGCCTCAACGGCGCCGGCAAGACCACGCTGCTGCGTCTGCTCGGCGGCGCCGAGAAGCCCGACACCGGTCAGATCATCGAGGGCCACGGCCTCAAGCTCGGCTACTACGCCCAGGAGCACGAGACTCTCGACCCGGACCGGACCGTCCTGGAGAACATGCGCTCCGCCGCGCCCGACCTCGACCTCGTCGCGGTCCGCAAGACGCTCGGTTCGTTCCTCTTCTCCGGCGACGACGTCGACAAGCCGGCCGGAGTGCTCTCCGGCGGCGAGAAGACCCGGCTCGCGCTGGCGACCCTGGTCGTCTCCTCCGCCAATGTGCTCCTGCTCGACGAGCCGACGAACAACCTCGACCCGGCCAGCCGCGAGGAGATCCTCGGCGCGCTGCGCACGTACAAGGGCGCCGTGGTCCTCGTCACCCACGACGAGGGCGCGGTCGAGGCTCTCCAGCCGGAGCGGATCATCCTGCTCCCGGACGGCGTCGAGGACCTCTGGGGTGCCGACTACCGGGACCTCGTCGCCCTCGCCTGATCCCTTCCGGGGGAGCGCCGGCCCTCTCCGGACGGATCTCCGGCCTCTCCGGATAGATCATTCGGCCTACGCGTGATCCACCATCTGCGTGAGGACGTCTCGTACCCCGGTGGTGCGCCGGGCGCTCACCCGCCGCGCGCCCCTTTCCGGGCCCCTGCTCCCCGTACGGCTCTGACCTGCCGGTTCTTTCGCCGGTAGGTGCCGTACGCCCTGGTAGCCCATCGGAATCAGGGATTCCGTATCTGTCGGAGCGCCCTCCGGTCCGGAATCCGGTCGCATCGACCTTGCCGAATGGGTGGCCAGGAAGCGCGGGAGGGGTGATCATGAGAGTCCAGAGCGCACTTCCCATAGAGGAGGCACGGGTGGCCGAGACTCTGAAGAAGGGCAGCCGGGTGACCGGCGCCGCGCGTGACAAGCTCGCGGCAGACCTGAAGAAGAAGTACGACTCCGGTGCGAGCATCAGGGCGCTGGCCGAGGAAACCGGCCGCTCCTACGGGTTCGTCCACCGGATGCTCAGTGAGTCCGGAGTGACGCTGCGAGGACGCGGCGGAGCCACACGAGGCAAGAAGGCCGCTTCGGCCTGAGTGCCCCGGAAGTGTGAGGGCTCATCGGAATTCGGGGTGGCCACCCGGCTGACCGTGAGGTCGTCTGGGTGGTTACTGTTCAGTCACTTAGTTTCTGAGTGCTGACTGCACCCGATCCGGAGGCGCCCCATGACCCCGCTCGACCCTGTGCTCGACAAGGACGGCGTACGGCTCACCGTCGAAGACGCGGTTGCCACGGTGACGCTCACCAACCCGGCCAAGCGCAACGCCCAGTCTCCCGCTCTGTGGCGGGCGTTGACCGAGGCCGGACGGGTGCTGCCCGGCGATGTCCGGGTCGTGGTGCTCCGCGGCGAGGGCATGTCCTTCTCCGCGGGCCTCGACCGGCAGGCGTTCACCCCCGAGGGGTTCGACGGCGAGCCGTCGTTCCTCGACATGGCGCGCGGCCCGGAGGCCGAGCTCGACGCGACCATCGCCGATTACCAGGAGGCGTTCACCTGGTGGCGCCGCAACGACCTCGTGTCGATCGCGACGGTCCAGGGCCACGCCATCGGTGCCGGCTTCCAGCTCGCCCTCGCCTGCGATCTGCGGATCGTCGCCGAGGACGTGCAGTTCGCCATGCGCGAGACCAGCCTCGGACTCGTCCCCGACCTCACGGGCACCCACCCCCTGGTGCACCTCGTGGGGTACGCCCGCGCGCTCGAGATCTGCGCCACCGGGCGGTTCGTGCACGCCGAGGAGGCCGAGCGCACCGGCCTCGCCAACCTCGTGGTCCCCGCCGATCAGCTCGGCGCGGCGGCCCGCGACCTGGCAGCCGCGCTGGTCTCCGCACCCCGCGACGCCGTCGTGGAGACCAAGGCCCTGCTGGCCGGCGCCCTCTCGCGTACGTACGAGGAACAGCGCGCCGCCGAGCGCGCCGCCCAGGGGCGCAGGCTGCGCGACCTGGCGGGCATCACCGACTAGCGGGTATCACCGGGCGCCTCGACCACGTCGGTGACCAGCACCGACACCGGCAACCGGTCCGCCGTGGCCGCCGACACCGCCGTGCGCACCGAGCGGGCCACATCGAGGGCCCGGTGCTCCCCGTCCGTCGCCACCTCGACCCGGATGTGGTCCTCGGAGGTGTGCACCGCACTGCCCAGGACCCGGGTCAGCGAGACGACACCGGGCACCCCGGCGGCAGCCACCGCCGCCGGCCCATCCGCCTTCGTATCCGCCTTCGCGACCGGGGCCGAGGCCGGCGGGGAGGGCGCGGCGGCCGGGTCCGTCACCTGATCGGGTGCAGCGTCGTCGAGCAATGCGGTCACCCGCAGGTCCACCTCCGCGATCTCCAGGCCGAGCCGGGCGGCGGCCGCCGTGACGAGCGCCGCGCGCAGGGCGGCCGCCGCATCGGGCAGCGGACGGTCCCCGGCCGCCCGGAACTCCGCCTCGATCCTCAGCGGCCCGGGCGGCAGGCCGCTCGGCGGCGCCGGAGGCACGGCGGGGCCGGTCTCCGCCGGGCCTCCCGTTCCCGCCGGGCCTCCCGTTCCCGGCGGGCGACCCCCCGCCGTCCGCGCATCCGTGCCGACGGCCTCCCGGGCCGGCCCGATCCTCAGCGTTCCCAGCACCGCTCCCGGCACGGCCGCCCCGCGCAGCACCGAGGCCGCCGCCGTCTCCGCGATCCAGGCGCCGTCCACGGCGCCGCCCAGGGGGAGCAGTCTGCCGAGGCCCAGGCGTTGCCGTACCGCAGCTGTCCATCCGTCGGCCCTCTGCGGGCTCCGCTCCGTCGTCATCGCCCCAGCCTGCCGTATCCACGGCGCGGGACCGGGCAAGCGCACTTAACGTGGGCGAAGGAAGTCCCCAACCCGCCCCGAAGGGAAGAGCGGCGATGACTGAGACCCCCCAGCGCAACAGCCCCGACAGCGGTTCCGGCAAGCCCCCTCTGAGCAAACGAGGCGGTGGCGATCCCGGCACCCGCGGCCGCACCACCATCGCCGACGGCGTCGTCGAGAAGATCGCCGGAATGGCCGCACGCGATGTGGTCGGCGTCCACGCGATGGGCAGCGGCCTGTCCCGGACCTTCGGCGCGGTCCGCGACCGGGTCCCCGGTGGCGGCAAGTCCGTCACCCGCGGTGTGAAGGCCGAGGTCGGCGAGTCGCAGACCGCGCTCGACCTGGAGATCGTCGTCGACTACGGCGTGGCGATCTCCGATGTCGCCCGCGACGTCCGCGAGAACGTCATCGCGGCGGTCGAGCGCATGACCGGCCTCGAAGTCGTCGAGGTCAACATCGCGGTCAGCGACGTCAAGCTGCCCGACGAGGACGACGACGAGGACGACGACGATCAGCAGCGCCTCCAGTAGGTCCCGGGTTCCCCGCCGAAAAGGCAGTTGAGGAGAGACGATGAGCATGGCTGTCGCCGGTCTACTGGCCGGCATGGCGCTCGGGTTCGCCGGATATTTCGGCGGATTCGGAGCATTCGTACTGGTGGCCGCGCTGGGCGCGATCGGCTTCATCGCCGGCCGCTTCCTGGACGGTGACCTGGAACCCGGCGACTTCTTCCGGAGTCGCGAGCGCGGCGACCGGCGACGGTGACGGCGGTGACCGGGCGGGTCGCCGCCGCCGGACGGGGCGAGACCCGGATCGCCGACCGGGTCGTCGCCAAGATCGCCGCCCAGGCGGCGAAGGAAGCCGTCGACGACCCGCCCCCGAACGGGGCCTCCCCGCGCGCCACGGTCACCGTCCACCGCGACGCCGCCCGCGTACGGGTCAGCCTGGAGCTCGGCTACCCCTGCGACATCGGCCGCCAGTGCGGTGCCGTACGGAGCCGGGTGGCCCAGCGGGTCCGGGCGCTGGCGGGCATGGAGGTGCCCGAAGTGGCCGTCCAGGTCGAACGGCTGCACCCGGCCACCAGTGGAGCACAGGGGAGGATCCGATGACCGAACCCGTCGAGCCCGCCGGCTCCACCCGGCGGATGCCCACGGTGGACCAGCACGGCGGCGGGACGCACCGGCCCGGCCCGGGCGCGGCCTCTGCCTCCCACGAGCCCGTCCCCACCCTGGAGCAGGGCGGCGGCCGGGCCGGCCGCTTCTGGTCCGCGCGCCGGGTGCCGGCCGCCCTGCTGGCCCTGGTGCTCCTGGGCGCCGCCGGGCTGCTGCTCTACGACATCGCCGCCGTACGGGCCGGGCACCCGGCCATGCAGTGGCGGCGCTCCCTCGCCGACGGGCTCGCCGAACGGCAGCTCGACGACGTCGCGGTGCTCATCGGTGCGGGGATCGCCGCGCTGATCGGGCTCTGGCTGCTCCTGCTCGCCCTGACCCCCGGGCTGCGCGATCTGCTGCCGATGCGCCGCGACCGGGCCGGCGTACGCGCCGGACTCGACCGGACCGCCGCCGCGCTCGTCCTGCGGGACCGGGCCGTGAGGGTGCCCGGGGTGCAGTCCGTCCGGGTCCGGATGGGACGGAGCAAGGCGAAGGTGCGCGCCCTCTCGCACTTCCGCGAACTCGACGACGTACGCGGCGATCTGGACACCGTGCTGGCCACGGCCGTCCGGGAGCTGGGCCTGGCGAAGCCGCCCGGCCTCTCCGTCCACGTGCACCGACCGGCGAAGAAGGGATGAACGGCATGCGCTCCACCGTCAACCGGGTCCTGCTGGCCGTGGCCGGGCTCCTGCTGGTCGTCGTGGGCGGAGCGGTGCTCGCCGTCGGCCTCGGCGCCTCCCTGCCGTCGTGGTGGCCCTGGGGCGGCAAGAACGACGTGCTGCTCAGCGCGGCCGACCGGGGTCGCTGGCGTGACGAGGGCTGGTGGTGGCCGACCGTGATCGCGGTCCTCGCCGTCCTGGTCGTCCTCGCCCTGTGGTGGCTCCTCGCCCAGCTCCGGCGCGGCCGCCTCTCCGACGTCCTGGTCGACAGCGGCGACGGCGAGGGGGCGCAGGTGCGGGGCAAGGCGCTGGAGGGCGTGCTCGCCGACGAGGCGGGCGAGGTGGACGGAGTGGCCCGCGCCCAGGCGGTGCTGACCGGCCGCCGGACCGCGCCGCAGGCCCGGGTCCGGCTGCTGATGGAGCCGCACGCCGCCCCCGAGCAGGCGCTGAACGCGGTGGCCGACGGAGCGCTGGCCCACGCCCGCGAGTCGGCCGGCCTGGAGGAGCTCCCGGCCGAGGTGCGGCTGCGGGCCGTCAGGCACCGCGCGGAGCGGGTGGCCTGACAGCCCGTGGGCGCACGGGAGCGGTGTCGGAGGCGGCTAGAAGCCGCGCCGCGACCCGCCGTCGACCGGCACCATGATCCCCGTCAGATAAGAGGCGGCGGGGGAGAGCAGGAAGGCCGCGGTCTTCCCGAACTCCTCCGGCGTCCCGTAGCGCCGCAGCGGGATGCGCGCCTCGTTGGCCGTACGGGCGGCCTCGGCGTCGCCCGAGAGCGCATCCAGCTCGCGGACCCGGTCGGTGTCGATCCGGGCGGGCAGCACCCCGACGACCCGGATGCCGCGCGGTCCCAGCTCGTCGGCGAGCGACTTGGCGAAACCGGCGAGGCCGGGGCGCAGCCCGTTGGAGATGGTCAGTCCGCCGATCGGCTCGTGCACCGAACCGGACAGCACGAAGCCGATGACGCCGCCCTCGCCCAGGGCGGCGGCGGTCGTCCGGGCGAGCCGGACCGCTCCGAGGAACACCGTCTCGAAGGCCGTCTGCCACTGGTCGTCCGTGTTGTCGGCGACGAAGCCGGGCGCCGGCCCGCCGACACTGATGAGCACACCGTCGAGCCGCCCGAACCGCTCCCGGGCCGTGTCCACCAGCCGTTGGGCGGCGCTCGGGTCGGCGTTGTCGGCGGCGAGACCCACGGCGTCCGGCCCCAGCTCGGCGGCGGCCTCCTCGGCGCCCTTCTCGTCCCGGCCGGTGATGATCACCTTCGCGCCGTCGGCGGCCAGGGCGCGCGCCGTGGCGTTGCCGAGGCCCCGGGTCGCGCCGGTGACGATGTACACGCGGTCCTTCAGTCCAAGATCCATGGCCCTATCCTGCCGGGTCCACCCCGGCGAGGTCGACCGCCGAGTTGACCAGCCCGATATGGCTGAACGCCTGGGGGAAGTTGCCCAGCTGCCGCCCGGCCGCGACGTCGTACTCCTCGGCCAGCAGCCCCACGTCGCTGCGGAGTTCCAGCAGATGCTCGAACAGCTCCCGCGCCTCGTCGGGCCTGCCGATCCGCTGCAAGGCGTCCACCAGCCAGAACGAGCAGGCGAGGAAGGCCCCCTCGTCGCCGGGCAGTCCGTCGACGGAGACGCCCTCGGTGCTGTAGCGGCGGACCAGTCCGTCGCTGCCCAGCTCGTCGCGGACCGCGTCGACCGTGCCGATGACCCGGGGGTCGTCGGGCGGCAGGAACCCGGTCCGCACGATGAGCAGCGTGGCCGCGTCCAGCTCCTTGGACCCGTAGGACTGGGTGAAGGTGTTCCGGACGGGGTCGTACCCCTTCTCGCAGACCTCGGCGTGCACGGCGTCCCGCATCGCCCGCCAGCGGTCCGCGTCTCCGGGCAGCTCGGGGTTCTCCTCCAGCGAGCACACCGCCCGGTCGGCGGCGACCCAGGCCATCACCTTGGAGTGCACGAAGTGACGCCGAGCGCCGCGGATCTCCCACAGCCCCTCGTCCGGCTCACGCCACGACGCCTCCAGGAAGCCGAGCAGGCTGAGCTGGAGGTTCCAGGCGTGCGGCTTGTCGTCCAGACCGGCGACCCGGGCGAGCCGGAGCGCGTCGATGACCTCGCCGTACACGTCCAGCTGGCGCTGGCGGACCGCCGCGTTGCCGGTGCGCACCGGGCGGGAGTTCTCGTACCCGGCGAGCCAGGGCAGCTCCATCTCGGGGAGCCGGCGCTCGCCCGCGAGGCCGTACATGATCTGGAGGTCCGCCGGATCCCCGGCCACGGCCCGCAGCAGCCAGTCGCGCCAGGCCTCCGCCTCCTCCAGATAGCCGGCCGAGACCATCACCCCGAGGGTCAGGGTGGCGTCCCGCAGCCAGCAGAAGCGGTAGTCCCAGTTCCGTACGCCACCGATCTCCTCCGGCAACGAGGTGGTCGGGGCCGCCACGATGCCGCCCGTCGGGGCGTACGTCAGCGCCTTCAAGGTGATCAGCGAGCGCAGCACGGCCTCCCGGTACGGGCCCTCGTAGGTGCACCTGCCGGTCCACTTCGCCCAGTCGTGCAGGGTGTGCTTCAGCGCCTTGTACGGGTCGATCAGCTTCGGCCGCTGCGAGTGCGAGGGGTGCCAGGTGAGGACGAACGCCACGCTCTCGCCCTCGGTGACGGTGAACGAGGAGCAGGTGCTGAACTGCTGGCCCCACGTCTTGACCGGCGGTTCGCTGCGCAGCCAGACGGAGTCGGGGCCGGCGACCGCGACCCGGTGGCCGTGCGACCGGCGTACCCAGGGCACCACCGATCCGAAGTCGAAGCGCAGCCGCAGGACGGAGCTCATGTCGACGCTGCCGCTGACGCCCTCGACGATCCGCATCACATCGGGCGACCTGTCGCGCTGCGGCATGAAGTCGATGACCTTGACCGTGCCGGTCCGGGTCTCCCAGTACGTCTCCAGGACCAGCGAATCACCCGCGTAGCCCCGCCGGGTGCAGGTGTCCGTGGGCCCGGCGCCCTGCGGGGCGATGCGCCAGTGGCCGTTCTCCTCGGTGCCGAGCAGGGCGGCGAAGCAGGCGCCGGAGTCGAAGCGGGGCAGGCAGAGCCAGTCGATCGAACCGTTCCTGCCGACGAGCGCGGCGGTCTGGAGATCGCCGATCAGGGCGTAGTCCTCGATGCGTGGGGTCACGCTCTGGCGTGTTCCCGAACCGGACCCCCGTCAACCAGCCGGTCGGTGTGCCGGAGCTCTCAGAACCTGTGGACCGCGGGGCTCTCAGGCGCTCGCGGGTTCCGGCCGCCCGGCGGCGTCGGCCGGTTCGCCCTTCGCGGCGGCCTCCTCGCGGTCACGCTTCTCCCGCCGTACGAGGATGATCCAGCCGACCGGGACGGCGGCGACGAACAGCCACCACTGGACGGCGTACGCCATGTGCGCGCCGATGGAGCTGTCGTCGGGGTCGGGGATCTGCTCGGGCAGCCCGCCCGAGGGCTGCGGGGCGGTCTGCTCGATGTAGCCGCCGAGGACCTCGCGGGAGAGCAGGTGCGCCTGCTGCTCGCTGTTGATCAGCATCACCTGCCGGTCCGGCAGCCCCACCAGGTCCTTGATGCCGCTGCTGCCGGTCGTCTCGTCCGCCTTCAGCCGCCCGGTGACGGTCACTTCGCCCCGGGGGGCGGGCGGGACGTCCGGGTACGCCGTCTGGTTCGGCGCGGCGGGGACCCAGCCCCGGTTGACCAGGACGGTGCCCCCGTCCCTCAGGTCCAGCGGGGTCAGCACGTGCACGCCGATCCGGTCGTCCTCCGAGGTACGCCGGCGGACCACCACCTCGTGCTCGGTGTCGAACGTGCCCGTCGCGGTCACCGCCCGCCAGTAGTCGGCGCGCGGGACGGTGTGCCCGGGGGAGGTGAGATCGGTGACCGGGGCCGGATCGGCCTGGAGGTTCCGCGAGATCAGCTCGTTCTGCGCGACCCGGTGCTGATGCCGGTGCAACTGCCAGAAACCCAGCTCGACCATGGTCGGCATCAGGACGAGAGCCAGCAGGGTGAGGATCACCCACTGCCGGGTCAACAGGAAGCGGTACACCCCATGACCGTACAGCCGGGGCCATGGGGTGCGGCACTCAGGGGTGGCGCCGGGCCTCCCCGACGCTGGGGCGATCCGTCACACTTTGTCCACGATGCCCGCCTTCCCCTCGGCGCGGGCGCAGTGGGCGCCGCAGTACCAGTGCCCGTCGGCCTCGACGCCCTGCCCGATCACCTGGACCCGGCAGTGCTCGCAGATCGGCGCCATGCGGTGGATGGCGCAGGAGAAGCAGTCGAAGACGTGCACCGCGCCCTGCGCGTGCACCTCGAAGGACATGCCGTAGTCGTTTCCGCAAACCTCACAACGTGCCATGCGCCACAGGGTGGGACGCCCGGCCCCGACGGGCGAGCGGACTCCGGGCGAGTCGCGCCCGGTTCACTCCGATGACGGCGGCGGCGCCTGGTGCGGGAGGACCGCCCCGTCGGCGGGCGCCACATCGCGCAGCAGATGGGTGAAGGCGCTCTCCTCCAGGATCGGCGTGCCGAACGACTTCGCCTTCTGCGTCTTGGACGTCGCCGCGTCCGGGTCGTTGGTCACCAGCAGGCTGGTCAGCCGCGACACGCTGGTCGCCACATGGAGCCCCGCCTCCACCGCCCGGTCCTCAAGCAGTTCCCGGTCGATCGAGGTGTCCCCGGAGAACGCCACCCGCATCCCCTGCTTGAGCGGCTTCTCCTTCTCGTACCGCCCCGGATTGGGATACGGGCAGGCCGGTCGCTTCCGCGAGGGCCGCCAGCTGTTCGGCTGCCTCGAGGGCTGATACCCGACGCGCGGGGCGACGGGGGAGTCGGACCACTCGGTCAGCGGCCGGCACTCGAGCAACGGCAGCCGCACGCCGCCCCGGGCCGCAGCGTGCAGACTCGGCCGGAACGCCTCGGCCAGCACCCGGGCGTCGTCCAGGGCGTGGTGGGCGTGCTGCTGAACGACGCCGAAGTGAGCGGCGAGGGAGGCCAGCTTGTGGTTGGGCAGCGGCAGCCGCAGCTCCTTGGCGAGCGCGATCGTGCAGAGCCGCTGGGCGACCGGGGCGATCACCGAGGCCCGGGCGTACTCCCGGGCGATCATCGACCAGTCGAACGCCGCGTTGTGCGCGACGAGCACCCGGTCCGCGAGCCGCGCCGACAGTTCGGCGGCGACCTCGGGGAAGAGCGGCGCGCCTTCCAGCACGTCGCTCGTCAGCCCGTGGATCCAGACGGGACCGGGGTCCCGCTCCGGGTTCACCAGCGTGTACCAGTGGTCCTCGACATCGCCCAGGGCGTCGAGCCGGTAGACGGCGGCGGACACTATCCGGTCGTCGCGGGCGAGGCCGGTGGTCTCCACGTCGACGACCGCGTACCCCTGGGGGTAGGCGGTCGGCCATGGTGCGGCTGTCTGGCGGTCGTCGAGCATGGTCACAGAGAATACGGGCCGCGACTGACAGTCCCCTATTCGGCCGGGACGGACGAGGGCGGAGAGCGGGGGCTCAGTAGACGCGGACGACGTGCTCGGGAGGGAAGAGCCCGGTTCCGGTGGCCTTGGTGCCGTAGCCCAGATGGATGATCAGGTTGTCGCAGCCGGCGAGTGGGGTGAGGTCGAAGGGCTCCCCGCCGTAGAGGGCGAGCCCTTCGAGGGACGGCAGTTCGGTGAGCGGGGCGAGGTCGGGGGCCGTGTCGCCCGGGAACAGGAGGAGTTCCCGCAGCGAGGTCAGCGGCGCTGTCAGCCGCAGATCGAGATCGGGTACGGCGAAGAGGCGCAGGCTCTCCAGTCCGTGCAGGGCCGGCATGCCGTTGAGCTGTCGGAGATGGGTCGCGCCGTACAGGGCCAGCGCCCGCAGGCTCGTCCAGCGCTCCAGGCCCTCCAGACTCATGTACCGGGTCTCGCTCATCAGCTCGAGTCCGGTCACCTGCTCGCAGACGGGGAGTGCGCCGATGTGCTCGACGAGGAAGGGGTGGCCGAGCCCCAGGTACCGCAGATCCGGCATGTCCGTGAGGGGCGACGGGTCGAGCGACGGGTGGAGTTCGACCAGGGAGAGCCATTCCAGTCCCGGCCGTGCCAGCGGTGCGATGCTCCGGATCTGCGGGCAGTTGCTCAGGCCGATCTTGCGCAGCCGCTCCATCGCGGCGAGCGGGGCCACGTCCACGATCCGTCGGTTGCCGTAGACGAAGAGCTGTTCCACCTCCGGCCGGGAGGTCACCCGCGACAGATCCGGGTGATCGCCCGTCAGCTGTACGTTGTGCAGGCGCGGGATGTGGCGCAGCGCGGAGAGCTGGGCGTCGGTCTTCACCAGCGCGTGCGCGTCGTCCCAGGTACGGACGGCCATCATCTCCTGCGCGTAGAGCTCCGCGTCGAAGCTCTCCCAGGCCGTCGACACCGCCTTCGCGACCCAGCCCCGCTCGTCGTCGCGGAACTGTTTGACCAGCTCGTACGCCGCGTCGCCGCCCACTGCGGCTGCCGTCCGCACCACGGCCGAAGCGTGCGGTTCCGCCAGTCCCTCGACCATCGACGACAGCAGTTCCAGCGCGAGTTCGCCCACCTCGGCCAGTTCGTGGATGCTCTGGTCGCTGTCCGGCGGCAGGAGCCATGCCGTCCGCGCCTCCACCCTCGTCCGTATCCCCGGATCCAGCTCCGGCGCATGGGCCAGGCTCGCCGCCGCCAGCAGGATCAGCCGGTGTCCGTGCTCCGGCTCCGCGTCCGCCCGCCTCAGCAAGGACGTCAGCAGCGACGCCCGCTCGTCCAGCCGCGCGTGCCCCACCGCCATCTGCACCACGTCGTCCCACTGGTCCTCATGCGCGTGGCGGACCAGGACGCCGAAGTCGCGGGCCTCCACCGCGGCCTTCGCGCCCAGGTAGTCCTGGAACGTCCGGTGGACGAACCCCACCGCGCCCGGGGCGGGTTCGCGGAGGAGGCCGCTGCGGTTGAGGAGGTGGGCGAAGACCTGGCCGGGAGTGCCCCGGACCTGGGACATGGCGTGCATCCAGTCGGCGACCAGGTCCACCACCTCGTCCTGCCGAGCCTCCGCCAGGTCGTTGCGGATCAGCCAGTACGCGAGGCGTTGCAGGAGGGCCGTCTGCTCCTCGCGGGTCAGGTCGACACCCTCCACCCCGACGATCTCGCGCTCCGAGTCGCGCCGCACCAGCAGCATGTCGAGCGCCGCGTCGTACAGCTCCTTGCGCGCCCGCGGCAGCTGCATCCGGCGGTCCCGGTTCAACGCGCAGAGCAGGGCGCACATCAGCGGGTTCGTCGCCAGTACCCCCAGATCCCGGCGGGTCCCGACCGCGCGGCGCAGCGCGTTGTCGTAACGGTCGAGCTCGGCGCGCTCCTCGTCGGACCGGCACTCCGAGCGGGCCGCCCGGTGCCAGTGGCCGAGGAAGGAGCGGACGTCCTCCTGGCTCATCGCCAGCAGCGTGTGCGGCGCGAACCCGGAGCCCGAGAGCCAGCTCTCCGGGACCGCCGAGGGACGGGTCGTCACCACGTACCTGGCCCGGGGGTAGGCGGCTATCAGGTCCTTCAGCCAGCGCTCGGTGCGTTTGCGCAGCCGGTCCGGGACCTCGTCGACCCCGTCGACCAGGACCAGCGCCCGGCCCTCCAGCAGCAATCGGTCGGCCCAGCCGGCCGGGGCCGAGCCGTGCAGCGGGACTCCGGCCGCGCGGAGGAACTCGGCGGGGGAGGGCAGCGACTCGTGGGCAGTGAAGGCGCGCAGGCGCAGGACGAAGGGGACGCAACGGTTCCAGTCCGCCAGCTCGCTGCCGAACGTCTGCCGGGCGGCGTTCAGCGCCAGCCACTGCACCAGCGTGCTCTTGCCGGAACCGGCCGGACCGCGCAGCAGCAGCCGGTCCCGCTCGCCGAGGGCCTGCTCGACCCGGACGGTGGTCCGGACCGGGTGATCCAGACCGCGCCGGTCGGTCATCTCGTAACCACCGCTGACCGAGAGGCTGATGTAGGCCGTCTCCAGCGGCCACTCGCCCGCCGACCTGCCGAGCGTCAGCCCGAAGAGGCCCATCCGGCTGTTGGCCGTCGCCACGAACTCGGCGTACCGCCGCTCGAACTCCAGGTCCGCCGCGTCCGGGCGCGGGCCGACCCGGTCCCGTACGTCCTCCACCAGCTCCCGCGTCCGCCCCGCCGCCCGGACCTGTTCCACTGCCGCCCGGGCCGCGAACGACGGGTGGGCGGTCAGCTGCTCCACCAGATGCGCGCAGCAGCGGCCGAGGAGGTCCTCGTACAGCTCGCACGCACGCTCCGAGAGCCCGGCGGCGGGGGCCGACAGCTCCGCGCGCAGCCGGCCGGGGTCCAGTTCCAGGGCGAACAGCCGCTCGACGGCCAGGTCGCCCGCCGCCGCGAACGTGTCCTGTACGGAGGCGAGCGCGGCGAGCCGCTCATGCTCGGGGAGGTCCGCGTAGGAGCCGCTCGTGCGTCCCGCGAGTACCCTCGCCAGCCGGTCCGGCTTCGCGGGGCGGGGGAGCGGGCGGACCGGGTCCGGGACCAGGCCCGCACCCGGCCTGGGGGTCAGTAACGCCCTGGTGGCCGCTCCGATCACTGTCGTGGCGAGCCGAATCATGGCAACTTCCGTACCGGACACGAGCGTTCCTCCCCCTCGATGACGCGCGCTCCATAAATCCTACGGCCGGCCCCCTTGGCGGAAGGTGCCAAAGACTGCTGACAACAGATCTCGCATACTTGTGGGTAACAACGTCTAGCCCTCGCCGACCGGCGGCCCTACGGTGCTCGCATGGAGCCGAACCTGCCCGATGTCGTGCTGTGGTCAATACCGGCCTTCGTGCTGCTCACCGTGATTGAGATGGTCAGCTACCGCTTCCACCCGGACGAGGACGCCGCCGGGTACGACACCAAGGACGCCGCCACCAGCCTCACCATGGGCCTCGGCAGCCTCGGTTTCGACCTGCTGTGGAAGGTCCCCATCCTGGCCATCTACATGGGCGTCTACGAGCTGACGCCGCTGCGGGTGCCCGTGCTGTGGTGGACGGTCCTGCTGATGCTCCTGGCCCAGGACTTCTTCTACTACTGGTCCCACCGCGGCCACCACGTCATCCGGATCCTGTGGGCGTGCCACGTGGTCCACCACTCCAGCCGGAAGTTCAACCTCACCACCGCGCTGCGCCAGCCCTGGACCTCCGCCACCGTCTGGCCCTTCTACCTGCCGCTGATCGCCTGCGGGGTGCACCCGGCGGCGCTCGCCTTCTGCCAGTCGGCCAACCTCGTCTACCAGTTCTGGGTCCACACCGAACGCGTCGGCAAGCTCCCGCGCCCCTTCGAGTACGTCCTGAACACGCCCTCCCACCACCGCGTCCACCACGCCTCGCAGGGCAGCTACCTGGACCGCAACTACGGCGGCATCCTGATCATCTGGGACCGGATGTTCGGGTCCTTCGCGGCCGAGACCGAGCGGCCGGTCTACGGGCTCACCAAGAACATCGCCACCCACAACCCGCTGCGCGTGGCCACCCACGAGTACGCCGCCATCGCCCGGGACGTCCGGGCCGCCGGGAGCTGGAGCGAGCGCGCCGGGCGGGTCTTCCGGGGGCCTGGCTGGCAGCCCGCCCCGGGGCCGGGGGAGGGGGCCGCACGGCCCGTCGAAGCAGTCGTGCCCGTACCCGCTCCCGTACCTGTCGAAGTGGCCGAGCCCGTAGGCGCCGAAGCCGCCGCCCCTGCCCCCGAACACACCCGATGAGCGCCACCGCGTCCCGCCCCGCCCGGCCGGACGGCGCCGGAGGCCTGGGGACGGCAGGCGCCGGGCGGTTCGCGCGGCCCCTCCTCGGTGCCTTCCTCCTCGCCGCCGCCGTCGACCTGGCCGGGCTCCTCGCCGGACTCGACACCGTCCACCTGGTGGCCAAGCCGCTCCTGATGCCGCTGCTCGCCGCGTACGCCGCCGTCCGGGGCGGGCCCCGGCTGCTCATCGCCGCCCTGCTGTCCGGGTGGGGCGGTGATGTGTTCCTCCTCGCCGGCAACGACCTGGCGTTCCTCCTCGGAATGGGCTGCTTCGCCGTCGGCCATGCCTGCTACCTGACGTTGTTCGGCCGGGACCGGGCCCCCGCGCAGGTGGTCACGGCGATCGGTTACGCCGTCGTGCTCGTCGTCTTCCTCGTCCTGATCTGGCCGGACCTCCCGGCCGAACTGCGTGCGCCGCTGACCGGCTACAGCCTGCTGCTCACCGCGATGGCCTGGCGAGCCGGTGCCCTCGGCCGGTACGCGGCGGCGGGCGGGGCGCTCTTCCTGCTCTCCGACGCCCTCATCGCCACCGGCATCGCCGAGTGGCCCCGGCTGCCCGTCCCCGACTTCTGGGTGATGCTCACCTACATCGCCGCGCAACTCCTGCTGTCCCTCGGAGTGCTCACCGCCAAGAGCGAAGGCGCGAAGGGCCGGCGAGGGTGACGGACGGCTGAGGCGCGTACGGCGAGGAGGGCCCCGGGGCGGTTCCCCGGGGCCCTCCTTCCTGCTCGGCCACGCGCCTACCGGCGGACCGCGTCCAGCGCGTCGACCACTCCGGCCCCGTAGAAGCCGTTGTAGCTCTTGCCGCCCTCGCAGACCGCGTCGATGACCCCGTCACCGTTGTAGTCGTACGGCTCGCCGCACGCCTTAGCGTCCGCCTGGAGGCCCAGCAGCACCTTCACCGCGGCCGGTGAGGCGTGGGCGTGGCGGGACTTGATCAGGGCCACGACGCCCGCGACGTGCGGGGAGGCCATCGACGTACCGGCCTTGTAGCCGAACTTGCCGCCGGGCAGCGTGGAGAGGATCAGCCCGTTGACGGCCGGCGGCTCCGGGGTCTGGTAGACCGTCGAGTCACCGCCGGGGGCGGCGACGTCGATGACGCCCTTGCCGTAGTTCGAGTACGAGGACTTGAGGCCCTTGGCGCCCGTCGCGGAGACCGTCACGACGCCCGGCAGCATGGTCGGGATGTCGGGGCAGACCCGGGGGTCGATCGTCCGGGTGACCGGCTCGGTGTCGTTCGGGCTGGTCCGGTCCTCGATCGTGCGGGAGGACAGGTCATGGCGGGCGTTGCCCGCCGCGGCGACGTTGACCGTGCCCTTGCGCTCGGCGTACTTGATGGCGCGGGTGAGCGACTCGACCAGCGCGCCCTGGTCCGGGTCGTTCTTGCAGGCGAACAGCCACGGGTCGGTGTAGTAGCTGTTGTTCGTGACGTCGACGCCGTGTTCGGCCGCCCACAGGAAGCCGCAGACGACGGCCTCGGTGTAGAAGAAGCCCTCCGGGGTGGAGACCTTGATGCCGGAGACCTTCACGCCCGGCGCCACCCCCGTCACGCCGAAGCCGTTCTTCGCCGCGGCGATGGTGCCCGCCACATGCGTGCCGTGGTCGCTCTCGCCCGCCGCCGGTCGCCAGGAGCCGGCGGTGGTGTCCGGAGCGCCTGTGACGCAGTTCGCGGAGGCGGCCCGGTCGAAGTTGGGCGCCAGGTCCGGGTGGGTGTCGTCCACGCCCGTGTCGATGACGGCGACGGTCACCTTCTTCGAGCCGAGCGACTTCTGGTGCGCCTTGTCCGCCTTGATCGCGGGCAGCGACCACTGCAGCGGCTCCAGCGGGTCCTCCCCGGCCGTCGCCTGTGCGGCTGCCGCCGCCGCCTGGGCCTCGGTCAGCGGCTGCGCTATGGCGCCGACGTCCTTGGTGGCCTGCGGCACGATCGGGTTGGTCCGGGTCGCACCCGCCGATTCCACGCCCCGTACGCGCCGAATCGTTTCCCCGAAGGCCGGGTTCTGCGAGTGGGCGACGACGACGCCGATCTGGTCATAGGCGATGACGACCGTGCCGCCGGCCTGGGTGATGGCCTTCTTCACCTGCTGGACGGCGGTGCGGCCGCTGCCGGTGTTGACGACGTAACTCAGCTTCGGTCCGTCGGTCCGCGGGGTCGCGGTGGCCGGCGCGCCGGTGGGCGCCGCCGTGGCCGACGCCGTCGGCAGGAAGCCGAGCGAGGCGACGAGCGCGAGTCCGACGGGCAGCGCGAGTGCGCGAGTCCGTCTCGATGCCAGATGAGCCATGGGTTCTCCACATCATCCGTGCCGGTCGACCGGACACCTGGCGTGTTCGGTCGCGTACATGACGAGTGAAGCTATCGCTGATCTTCCCGGCACATCAACGATTTGGGGCAAGTGAGTTCGAAGAGTGCACCTGCGCGGCCGGATGTGTACGGGCGACTTCAGGTCCCCGGGGCGGATGGACTTCCGGTCACCGGGACGAGGCCGAGAAGGCGAAAGATCCGGTGAACCGCTTCGTCACGCCCTCCGTGCCGTTGTCCAGGAGGCACATCACCGTCCCCCGGGATCGAGGCCTCCCTATGACACCCACCGTCCCCCAGATCACCGCACCCGCGTCGCGAGGAGATTCCGTGGCTACCGATGCACCGCCGCCCGAGGGCCGTTATGACACCGGCCCGGCCCAGCCCACCACCGAGGCGTTCAACGCGGTGCAGGCGAGTGCCGAGTTCGCCGACCTGCGCCGCTCGTTCCGCTCCTTCGCCTTCCCGCTCACCGTCGCCTTCGTGACCTGGTACCTGCTCTACGTCCTGCTCTGCAACTACGCGGGCGGCTTCATGAGCATCAAGGTCGCCGGCAACATCAACATGGCGCTCGTCCTCGGCCTCTCCCAGTTCGCCACCACCTTCCTCATCGCCTGGCTGTACTCCCGGCACGCCGCCACCAAGCTCGACCCGAAGGCCGAAGCGATCAAGTCCCGTATGGAGGCCGACGTATGAGCGCCGCCCACACCCTTCATCCGGCCGTCCAGCTCGCCGCCACCGAAGGAGCGAGCGAGCACCGGCCGCTGATCATCACCCTGTTCGCCGCGTTCGTCGTGGCGACCCTCTTCATCACCGTGTGGGCGGGTCGCCAGACCAAGAGCGCCTCGGACTTCTACGCGGGCGGCCGCCAGTTCACCGGATTCCAGAACGGGCTCGCGGTCTCCGGCGACTACATGTCCGCGGCGTCCTTCCTCGGCATCGCGGGCGCCATCGCCCTCTTCGGATACGACGGGTTCCTCTACTCCATCGGTTTCCTCGTCGCCTGGCTCGTCGCCCTGCTCCTGGTCGCCGAACCGCTGCGCAACTCCGGCCGCTACACCATGGGCGACGTCCTCGCCTACCGGATGCGCCAGCGCCCCGTCCGTACCGCCGCCGGTACGTCCACCATCGTCGTCTCGATCTTCTACCTGCTGGCCCAGATGGCCGGTGCCGGCGTCCTCGTCTCGCTGCTCCTCGGCATCACCAGCGACTTCGGGAAGATCGTCATCGTCGCCCTGGTCGGCGTGCTCATGATCCTCTACGTCACCATCGGCGGCATGAAGGGCACCACCTGGGTGCAGATGGTCAAGGCCGTCCTGCTCATCGCGGGCACCCTGCTCATCACCTTCCTGATCCTGCTGAAGTTCAACTTCAACATCTCCGACCTGCTCGGCACCGCCGCCAGCAACAGCGGCAAGGGCGCCGCCTTCCTGGAGCCCGGTCTGAAGTACGGCGCCACCGGCGTCTCGAAGCTGGACTTCATCTCCCTCGGCATCGCCCTGGTCCTCGGCACCGCGGGCCTGCCGCACATCCTGATCCGCTTCTACACCGTGCCCACCGCCAAGGCCGCCCGCAAGTCCGTGAACTGGGCGATCGGCATCATCGGCGCCTTCTACCTGATGACCATCGTGCTCGGCTTCGGCGCCGCGGCGATCCTCAAGCCCGGCGACATCATCGCCTCCAACAAGGCGGGCAACACGGCGGCGCCACTCGCCGCCCTCGAGATCGGCGGCGGCTCCGGGTCCACCGGCGGCGCCATCCTCCTCGCGGTGATCTCCGCCGTGGCCTTCGCGACCATCCTCGCCGTCGTCGCCGGACTCACCCTCGCGTCCTCCTCGTCCTTCGCGCACGACATCTACGCCAACGTGATCCGCAAGGGGAAGGCCACCGAGAAGGAGGAGGTCCGCGCCGCACGCTGGGCCACCGTCGCCATCGGCGTCGTCTCCATCGGGCTGGGCGCCCTGGCCCGTGACCTCAACGTGGCGGGCCTGGTGGCCCTCGCCTTCGCGGTCGCCGCCTCCGCCAACCTGCCGACGATCCTCTACAGCCTCTTCTGGAAGCGGTTCACCACCCAGGGGGCCCTCTGGTCCATCTACGGCGGCCTCGCCTCCTCCGTCCTGCTGGTGCTCTTCTCGCCGGTCGTCTCCTCGAAGCCGACCTCGATGTTCCCGAGCGTCGACTTCGCCTGGTTCCCGCTGGAGAACCCCGGCCTGATCTCGATCCCGCTCGGCTTCCTGCTCGGCTGGGCCGGCTCGCTGCTCTCCAAGGAGAAGCCCGACACGGACAAGTACGCCGAGCTGGAGGTCAAGTCCCTCACCGGCACCGGAGCGCACTGAGAGAAGGAATTCACCGAGCCGTTCGGTGCAGCACCCACCCCCTGGTCCGGGCCGCGTCGTAGAGTCCTACGACGCGGCCCGGCCGCACCTCGTGGCAAACGGGCCCGCGCGATGTCACAGGTCTCACGTAGGCTCGGAAGAGTCAGAAACCACGACACCGAAGGGGGGAGGAGAGCCATCGTGCTCATCGACACCTATGACAGGGTCGCCACCGACCTGCGCGTGTCACTGACCGACAAGTGCAATCTGCGGTGCACCTACTGCATGCCGGAAGAGGGCCTGCAGTGGCTCGGCAAGAGCGAGCTGCTCTCGGACGACGAGATCGTGCGCCTGATCCGCATCGCGGTCACCACGCTCGGCATCACCGAGGTCCGCTTCACCGGCGGGGAGCCCCTGCTCCGCCCCGGCCTCGTCTCCATCGTCGAGCAGTGCGCCGCACTCACCCCGCGCCCCCGCATGTCCCTCACGACCAACGGCATCGGACTCAAGCGGACCGCCGCGGCCCTCAAGGCCGCGGGCCTCGACCGGGTCAACGTCTCCCTGGACACCCTGCGCCCCGACGTCTTCAAGACCCTCACCCGCCGTGACCGCCACAAGGACGTCCTGGAGGGGCTCCAAGCCGCCCGCGAGGCCGGTCTCACCCCGGTGAAGGTCAACACCGTCCTGATGCCGGGACTCAACGACGACGAGGCCCCCGAGCTGCTGGCCTGGGCCGTCGCCAACGAGTACGAGCTCCGCTTCATCGAGCAGATGCCCCTGGACGCCCAGCACGGCTGGAAGCGCGACGGCATGATCACCGCCGGTGACATCCTCACATCGCTGCGCACCCGCTTCACCCTCACCGCCGAGGACGACGAGGCCCGCGGCTCCGCCCCCGCCGAGCGCTGGACCGTCGACGGCGGCCCGCACCGCGTCGGCGTGATCGCCTCGGTCACCCGCCCGTTCTGCCGCGCCTGCGACCGCACCCGGCTCACCGCCGACGGACAGATCCGCACCTGCCTCTTCGCCCGGGAGGAGACGGACCTGCGCTCCGCCCTACGCTCGGACGCACCGGACGCGGAGATCGCCCAGCTCTGGAAGGTCGCCATGTGGGGCAAGAAGGCGGGCTCCGGACTGGACGACCCGTCCTTCCTGCAGCCCGACCGCCCGATGTCGGCGATCGGCGGCTGACGAACCCCGCTAAGCGCTCCCGGACTCCCAGTCGGCAAGCGCCACGACATCCTTCAGGAACCCTCGTACGCCCAGGAACTGCGACAGATGCTCCCGGTGTTCTTCGCAGGCCAGCCAGGTCTTGCGCCGCTCGGGTGTGTGCAGCTTGGGGTTGTTCCAGGCGAGCACCCAGACCGCGTCCGCCCGGCAGCCCTTGGCGGAACAGATCGGGGCACCGGCGGCGCTCTCGGCGGATGTCTCGGGGAAGATCACGGGACCCAGCCTAAGTCAGGTGCTCCGCACGCTGAACGACGCATCCCCGGCCGGGGAAACGGCGACGCCGAGCAGCCACGGGGGGAGCTGCCCGGCGTCGGTCCATCGCTCCGACGGGGGATGCGGAGCGCCTCTGAAGTATGTCACGGGCACCGGGGTGCGGTGCACCGGAACGTCATGATTGATCTGAGCTTTTCCTGAGCTTCGCGGGACGCGCGGGCTCAGTTGTGCTCCTGTGCCGGCGGCACCCGCCCGGCCCGCCCGTCAGGGCCCGCGGACTCGGCGGAACCGGCGGCCGGAGCGGCTTCCACGGCGGGCCGCACCGGTGCGGTGAGATACGCCGACGGCAGCGAAGGGGCGTTCTCCCGGCCCGCGTTGGCGATGACCACCGCCACGTACGGCAGCAGCACCCCCAGTGCGAGCGCCACGATCGCGACATGCCGCTCCACGTTCCACAGCACCGCGGCCAGCACGACCGACACCGTACGCACGGACATCGAGATCACATAGCGTCGCTGTCTGCCGCGCACGTCGTCGGCCAGCCCCTGACGGGCCTCCGTGATCCGGAAGACCTGCACCTCGTCGCTCTTCCGCAGCATGTGTTCCACCACCAGATCTCTGTGCCGGACGCTCCGGGACCGGGCCGCATCCACGGTACGCCCAGCACCCGGCGTACCGGGGGCCGGGGCACGCCCCACCCGTACGGCCCCGCCCGGCGTGCGGCCTGCCGTCGGCCGCCGAAGACTGGCCGGACGCGCACTCCGCGCCGCACGAGGGAGGCGAAATGAGCTGGTTGTGGGCAATCATCGTGGGCCTGGTGCTCGGTGTGATCGCACGGGCGATCCTGCCGGGCAAACAAGACATCCCACTCTGGCTGACGGCCGTCTTCGGCATTCTCGGCAGCATCCTCGGTAACGCCGTTGCCGGCTGGATCGGCGTCGAGGACACCAAGGGCATCGACTGGATCCGCCATCTGCTCCAGTTGATCGGTGCCGTGGTCGTCGTCGGTGTCGGAGACATGGCCTGGCAGTCCATCCGGGGCAACAAGAACAGAACCTGACCCCGGACAGCACAGCGCCGCGGCCGGACACGCCAGGAAACGCGTGCAGATCTCGCCGTTGGGAATGACCTGCTTGTAGTTGTCGCCCGTGTTGTTGGCGTAGACGGCCTTCCACGCGCCGATGGCGTTCGCGTTCT
>NZ_JBEXSI010000053.1:0-46364 GCF_040613515.1 Streptomyces sp. NPDC006261 | reverse complement strand
GCGCGGACGGCGGAGCCGAAGGACCCGCGGACAGCGGAGCGGCCGGCACCCCCGGCGTCCACGACGGCGGAGCCGACGGCGGAGCGGACCAGTCCGGCAGCCGCTCTTGACTACGTCCCGAACCGGCCTCCAGGACGTCGGCGCCGCACCGGGCGCCGGGGTCCTGGAGACACGTCTGACCGGGCTGAGCACGGAGGAATTCGCCCGGGACGTCTGGGCTCGGAAGCCGTTGCTCACCCGTCGCGCGAGCGATTTCTCCGACCTGTTCTCCGCAGACGCCGTGGATGAGTTGATCTCGTGCCGTGGCCTGCGTACGCCCTTCCTCCGCGTCGCCAAGGACGGTTCCACCCTCCCCGAGTCGGGGTTCACCTCGTCGGCCGGTGTCGGTGCCACCATCGCCGACCAGCTCGACGACACGGCGCTGTGGCGGGCGTTCGCCGACGGCGCCACGCTCGTGCTCCAGGCGCTCCACCGCACCTGGGGGCCGGTGGGCGCGTTCGGTGCCCGGCTTAGCGCGCAGCTGGGGCATCCGGTGCAGGCGAACGCCTATGTCACCCCGCCGCAGAGCCGAGGGTTCGACGCCCACTACGACGTGCACGACGTTTTCGTCCTCCAGATCGAGGGAACGAAGCGCTGGCTCGTCCACGACCCCGTACACCGCGATCCGCTGCGCGACCAGCCCTGGACGGACCACCGGTCCGCCGTCGCCGAGGCCGCGCGGGGCGAGGCCCACCTCGATACCGTGCTGGAGCCCGGCGACGTCCTCTACCTGCCTCGGGGCTGGCTGCACGCCGCCGAGGCACAGGGCGGGGTCTCCGTCCATCTGACGCTGGGCATCCACGCCTGGACGCGGTACGCGCTGGCCGAACAGCTCGCGCAGGCGGCCCTCACCGCGCTGCGCGACGACCCCTGGATGCGGAGCACCCTGCCCCTGGGCGTGGACGGACCGGACGACGAGATCGACATGATCCGCGAGCACCTCGTCGCCGCCGTCACGAAGGCCGACTCCGCCCCGCTCTTCCACCGGGCCCGGCGAGGACAGGGACGCCCCGCACCACTGGGACCGCTGGCCCAGCTCACCGCCGTCGACGGCCTCGGTCCGGACACGCCCGTACGGCTCCGTACGGCGCTGGAGGCGCGCCTGAATGGCTCGCGCCTGACCACCCGCGTCGGCTGGCTCGACTTCTCCGAGGCCGACCTGCCGTCCGTGTCCCGCCTGCTGGACGGTGAGGTCCGTGCCGCCGGTGAGCTCGGCGTCGCGCTCGTCGGCAGACTGCTGCGCGCGGGTGTGCTCGTGCCCGCCGGAGAGTGACCACGCCGCGGTGACTCCGACAGGACGGTTCTTCTGCGCGGACGCCGCCCGGACGCGCGGCGACTCGATCGTGGGCACGGCACCGCACGGCTCCGCCTGGGTCCTCATCGAGTACCGGGGCGGCTGGCCGGCCGACGGCTTCGACGGCCTCGACCTGGAGCCCGGGACCAAGGCGCTCGTGTTCGCCGCCGCCCGAGCGGCGCGGGCCCGTGTACTCCTGGTGCGGCGCCACGGCCGCCGAGGGCCCCAGGGCCCGCCGCGCTGGGCCGTACTGCGCTACGACGGCACCGGCGCCCACCGCCAGCGCTGGGGCACCTGGAGCCGCGACGAGGACCTGGCGCAGGTCGTCCAGGCCCTGGCCACCCCCGGAGAGCCCGGCGGCCGGCCCGTCGTCCTCGTCTGCGCCCACGGTCTCCACGACGCCTGCTGTGCCGTGCGCGGGCGGCCGGTGGCCCGCGCCCTGAGCGAGCACCGGCCGGACCTGGTGTGGGAGTGCACGCATGTGGGCGGTGACCGGTTCGCCGCCAACGTCGTCGTCGTGCCCGACGGCGTCTACTACGGGAATCTCGATGCCGGGTCGTCCGTCGCGGTGGTCGAGGAGCACCTGGCCGGCCGTGTCCACGCCGAGCATCTACGGGGGTACACCGACCTGTTCCCGCCGCAGCAGGCTGCCGTCGCCGCCGTACTCGACCGCTTCGGCCCGGCAGGCCGGCACGACTACGCGGTGGCCCGGACGTTCCGTGACGGCGACGGCTGGCAGATCCGGGTCACCGGCGGCCCGCCCGGTCCGGCCGCTGTCGACGTCGAGGTGCGGGCGCGGCGCACACCGCGGAACCGGCTGACCTGCCGGGGCCCGGCGACGAGTTCGGCTGTGGTCTACGACGCCGTTTCGGTCCGGCCGGGCTGAGAACGGGACGGGCAGGCTGAAGGAGCGGCGAGTGGACGAAGCAGCTGGTGGACCAAGCAGCTTGTGGACAAGGGGACAAGGCCCTCGCCCCCACCGCCTCAGGCCGCCTCCCTCCCCGCTCCGATCCCGTCGCCGATCCCCTCCCCGATCGCCTCCGCGACCTCCGCCACCCGGGCCTCCTCCTCGGCGGCGAAGCGTTCGCGGTCCAGCTCCTCGGCTATCTCCTCGTCCTGGGACATCAGCAGGTCCAGGTTGGAGTCGCCGAGTTCGAGGACGCCCATGTCGACGTACGCCCTCTGGAGCCGGGGGCCCCACAGGCCTATGTCCTTGACGCACGGCACGATCCGGCTGAACAGCAGCTTGCGGAAGAGCTGGAGGAACTCGGAGTGCTCCGAGAGGTCCTTCGCCTCCTGCTTGCCGATGCCGAAGTTCTCCAGGACCTCGACCCCGCTGAGCCGGTCGCGCATCAAATAGCAGCCCTCGATGACGAACTCCTCGCGTTCGCGCAGTTCGGCGTCGCTCAGCTGCTTGTAGTAGTCGCGCAGAGCCATCCGCCCGAAGGCGACGTGCCGGGCCTCGTCCTGCATCACGTACGCGAGGATCTGCTTGGGCAGCGGCTTGGTGGTGGTGTCGCGGATCATCCCGAAGGCGGCGAGCGCCAGGCCCTCGATGAGGACCTGCATCCCGAGGTACGGCATGTCCCAGCGGGAGTCGCGCAGGGTGTCGCCGAGCAGCCCCTGGAGGTTGTCGTTGACCGGGTAGAGCATGCCGATCTTCTCGTGGAGGAAACGGCCGTATATCTCGGCGTGCCGGGCCTCGTCCATGGTCTGGGTGGCGGAGTAGAACTTGGCGTCCAGGTCGGGGACGGACTCCACGATCCTGGCCGCGCAGACCATCGCGCCCTGCTCGCCGTGGAGGAACTGGCTGAACTGCCAGGAGGTGTAGTGCTTGCGCAGCTCCCCCCGGTCCTTCTCCGTCATCTTCGCCCAGTGCGGGGTGCCGTACAGCGTCAGCGCCTCGTCGGGGGTACCGAGCGGGTCGGTGGGGTCGACCTCCAGCGACCAGTCGATGCGCTTGTTGCCGTCCCACTGCTTGTCCTTGCCCTTCTGGTAGAGGGCGAGGAGGCGTTCGCGGCCGTCGTCGTAGTCCCAGCTGAACCGTGCCGCTCCGGTGGCGGGGACCTGCCAGAGCGGTTCGGACGGCACAGTGGTGTAGAGGTCATGAGTGGACACGGACGGCTCCTTCGCCTCGACTGACTCGTACGGCCTGACAAGTTCCGTGACACCGGCAGCAGTTGGGCCCGAGAGCCTGCCGCCTCCCCTCGCAGGTTCACACGTTGGTAGACGGCGGGTCAACAAGTCGCACGAAGTCGCGCACAAGGGATTGACGGCCTTGCTGACGAGCAGTCTCATAAGGGGTGACCGCCGGTAACTCCTGTGCCCGGCAACCCCCTGTGCCTGTGAGGTGCTCCCGTCATGACGACCGTGCCGATCGCCGACCGCGACGCGACCGCTCGCGATGTGACCGTGCTCCGGGACGCCCTCGGGCCGCTCCGCGACCGTGAGCAGATCGCCGCCCGCCTGCTCGAGTCCTCGGCCAAGCACTCCTTCGACCCGGACACCGAACTCGACTGGGACGCGGCGGTCGAGGAGGGCAAGTGGTTCTGGCCGCCGGAGCTGGTCTCGCTCTACGACACCCCGATGTGGCACCGCATGTCGCAGGAGCAGCGCCTGGACCTCTCCCGGCACGAGGGAGCGGCCCTCGCCTCGCTCGGCATCTGGTTCGAGATCATCCTGATGCAGCTGCTGGTGCGGCACGTCTACGACAAGCCCGTCACCAGCAACCACGTCCGCTACGCCCTCACGGAGATAGCCGACGAGTGCCGCCACTCGATGATGTTCGGCCGCATGATCGACTGGGGCGGCGCCCCGACGTACGAGGTGCCGCGCGTCTACCACAACCTCGCCCGGGTCCTGAAGACCGTCTCCACCACGCCCGGTTCGTTCGCCGCGACCCTGCTCGGCGAGGAGGTCCTCGACTGGATGCAGCGGCTGACCTTCCCGGACGACCGGGTGCAGACCCTGGTGCGCGGCGTGACCCGGATCCATGTGATCGAGGAGGCGCGGCACGTCCGGTACGCCCGGGAGGAGCTGCGCCGCCAGATGGTGACCGCCCCGCGCTGGGAGCGCGAACTCACCAAGGTCAGCTGCGGCGAGGCGGCCCGCGTCTTCTCCGTCTGCTTCGTCAACCCGCAGGTGTACGAGAACGTCGGCCTGGACCGCCGCGAGGCCGTCGCCCAGGTGAAGGCGAGCGGCCACCGCGCGGAGGTGATGCAGACGGGTTCCCGGCGGCTCACGGACTTCTTCGACGACATCGGGCTGCTGAACGGCGTCGGCCGCAGGCTGTGGCGCAGCTCAGGGCTGCTGGCCTGAGGCCGTGCGAACCGGAGGCTTTAGGCTCGGGGGCATGACCTCCACCGCCGCAGCCCCGCCGCCGCCCCGCGCGTACCGCAGGCTCAGTGTCGAGGAGCGCCGTGCCCAGCTCCTGGTCGCGGCGCTCGGCCTCTTCGCCCACCGGGCCCCCGACGAGGTCTCGCTGGACGAGGTGGCGGTGGCGGCCGGGGTCTCCCGGCCGCTGGTCTACCGCTACTTCCCGGGCGGCCGGCAGCAGTTGTACGAGGCCGCGCTCGGCTCGGCCGCCGACGAGCTGAAGCTCTGCTTCACCGAACCGCCGGTGGGCCCGCCCACCGAGCGGGTCGCCCGCGTCCTGGACCGCTACCTCCGCTTCGTCGACGAGCACGACACCGGCTTCAGCGCCCTGCTGCGCGGCGGCAGCGTCGTGGAGACGTCCCGTACGACGACCATCGTGGACGGCGTCCGGCGGGCGGCGGCCGAGGAGATCCTCAGCCACCTCGGCCGGATCGGCGGCAGCGGCCCGCAGAGCGCCCGGCCGAGGCTGCGGATGATGGTGCGCAGCTGGATCGCGGCCGTCGAGGCGGCGTCGCTGATCTGGCTGGACGAGGGCAAGCAGCCCTCGGCGGCCGAGCTGCGCGGCTGGCTGGTCGACCACCTCATCGCCCTCCTCGCCGCGACCGCCGCCACCGACGAGGAGACCGCCTCGGTGGTACGTGACCTGCTCGCCCTGGAGACCTCGGACGGCCCGGCCGGGCGGCTGGCGGAGCTGGTGATCCCGGTCGTCGCCGAGGCGGCGCACCTGCTGCCGCACGCCACTGCGGCAGACTGACCAGGTGAAGAGCGAGAACACCCCCTTCAAGGGCGGCCCCCTGGACGGCCGGGTACTGCCGGTCCTGGTCGGCCCGACCGGCCACCCGCCCAAGTGGTACGAGGTCCCCGTGCCCTCCGCCGACGGCTCCCCGCCCACCGTGTACGCGTACGAGCGCGTCCCGGCCGGCTACACCAAGCGGCTCGGCCTGCAGCGCGGCTGGGTGTACGAGTACGCCCCCGGCGGCCGCAAGCGCCCCACCCTCAAGTGGCCCTGGTCCAGGCCCGCGGGCGGTGCCTGAGACCCGTGCGCGGGCGCAGGCCCTAAGATCGACGGTCAGGTGCCGAGGGACGGGTCACTCGGGTGCCGATGGACGGTCACAAGGGGGGTGCGCCATGGAGGCGCTGCGTAGGGAAGATCCACGCCGTTTCGGCCGCTTCACCGTGCTGGCCCGCTTCCAGGAAGCCGCGAGCGCCGTGCAGTACGTGGCGCGGGACACCGGCGCCGACGAGCTCGCCGTGATCACCGCCGCCCGCCCCGCGCTCGCCGCCGTACCGGCGTTCCGGCGCCGCTTCCAGGCCGAGGCCCGCACCGCCGGACGCCTCGCGGGCGGCTGGGTGACGCCGCCCCTGGAGACCGGTGAGGGTGCACTTCTCCATACCGCGGCGGAGTACGTCCCCGCCCTCCCGCTGGCCGAGGCGATCGGCATCGCCGGTCCACTGCCGGAGCGCGCCCTGCGGATACTGGGCGCGGGCATCGCCGAGATCCTCTCCCGGGTCCACGCGGGCGGCTCGGTGCTCCAGGGCCTCGCCCCGGGCACGGTGCTGCTGGCCGCGGACGGGCCACGGCTCACCGCGTTCGGCCCGCTCGGCGCGGCAGCGGCGGCGGAGGCGAAGCCGGGCGGGCAGCTCTCGGTCCGGCTGGGCTACCTGACGCCGGAGCAGGTGGAGGGCGAGGAGGTCGGCGCTCCGTCCGACCTGTTCGTGCTGGGGCTGCTGCTGGCGTACGCGGCCACGGGGGCGACCCCGTTCACGGAGGGCGCGCCCGAGGAGGCCGCCCGCCGCATCGCCGAGGCCGACCCCGAACTGGACGCCGTACCGCTGGAGTTGCGCGGCCTGATCGCCGGCTGCCTGGCGAAGGACCCGGCCGAGCGGCCCACCGCCGGTACGGTCGCCGCCGAACTGGCCCTGGAGGGCGCGGCGGGCCTCGCCCGGGGCGGCTGGCTCCCCGAGCGGCTCGGGGCGGCGGTCGCGGACCAGGAGGCCCGGGTGCGGGCGCTGGAGGTGCCGGAGGAGGCCGAGGCCGCTCATCCCGTTGCGGAGGACGCACGGCCCGCCGGAGAGCCCGAGGACGCACGGCCCGCGGACACGGTGCCCACGGACTCGGTGCCCGGCGCGGCGGCCGCAGTACCGGCGGACGCACCGGCCGAGGCACCCGCCACCCACCCCCCCACCGACCCGAGGGTCACCGCGGCCACCACCGACGCGGCCGCGGTGACGAGCAACGACACCGGCAGCGGCAGCGGCAGCGGCACCGGAGACATCGGCGAGGACCGGGGCACCACCCGCTTTCTCAGCACCGGCCCCCAGCCGCCCCGGACCGATCGCGCGACCACCCACCTCGCCCTCCCCCACGAGCTGCCCCCTGGCCTGCCCCAGGCCCCGGCCCTGCCGACGGGCGACGCCCCCGCCGCAGCGCCGTTCCCCGCCTCTCCCGAACGCCCGGCACCGGCCCACCACCACACCCACGGCAGCCCGGCCCCCTACCCGGCAGCGGCGCTCCCGGGCTCCGCGGGCCAGGGCAACGGCGGGGGCCAGGGCGGCGGGCCCATGGTGGCGCTGCCCCTCCCGCCCGCTCCCGCCCCGCCGGAGGGATCCGCCACCAGCCGCCGGACCCTCATCGCCATCGCGGCCGCTGCGGTCGGCGGGCTCGTCGTGGGCGGCGGCTCGGTCGCCGCGATCGGTGGCGGGGAGAGCGTGGCCGCCACCGACGACAAGCCCGTGCCGAAGCCGCGCCGCACGCTCCCGGGCCAGCACCCCGAGCCGCGCTGGACCTACTCCCACCCGGCCTCCGAGTCCTCCCCTCTGACCACCGCGCTCTGGCGGGACCGGCTGCTGGTGGTGACCAGCCAGAGCCAGGCGAGCGCCGTCGACGTCAGGACCGGCAAGCGGGTCTGGCAGCGCGCGGACGCCGCCAAGGGCCAGCCGGCGGTGGTGGCCGGTGACCTGTGCTTCGTGGCGAGCCCGACGGAGTTCCTCTGGCTCGCGCCGAAGGACGGCACGGTCGTGCACCGCGTGCGGTACGCGGACGGCTTCACCGACCTGCCGGACCTTCAGGTGGGACGGCTCGCGGGCCACTCCGGGCCGGTCATCTGGTTCACGGGCTCGCACACGGTCACCGTGAAGGCCCCCAAACCGAAGAAGGGCAAGAAGAAGGCGGCGGACAAGCGGGTCGTCCAGGCGTACTTCTTCGCGTACGACATCGTCCGGCGTACCGAGGTCTGGCGTACGCCGGTACCGGCGGGCCGCGCCCCCGGCACGCCCCTCTACCGGGTGGTCGCGGAACGCTCGGCCGATCTCCTCGTACGGCAGGAAGCGGTCACCCTGACGGCGGCCGAGGTCAAGGCGGCCAAGGGGAAGGGCTCCATCCGCTCCTTCGACCAGCAGACCGGCAAGCTGCAGTGGACCAAGCAGTACGGCACGGTCGGCCCCGATGCGGCCGTCACGGGGGACGAGGACGGGATCCTGTACGCGGCGGCCGGCGCCGGTCTCCAGTCGTTCGAGGCGGACACCACCAAGCCGCTGTGGCGGGTCGAGGGCACGGCGGGCTCGGCCTTCGGCACCCCGCTCGTGGCCGGTCGCGTCCTCCACACCACCGAGCGCAGCCGGCAGGTCGGCGCGGTGGAACGGGAGAGCGGGCGCCTGGTCTGGCGGCGCTCGACGGAGGTGCCGGGCACCGGAAGCGCGCCCGCCCTCACCCTGAGCAGCGGCGGAAAGACCCTGCTCGCCTGCGACGCCACCCAGGTCACCGCGTTCTCCGCGGCCGACGGGGAGCGACTGTGGAAGTTCCAGGACATCGGGGCGGCCGCCCCGAAGGGGGCCACGGTGAGTGCCCCGTACCGGGCCCTCGCCGTCGGCGCACACATCATCGTCCAGCGGGACAGGGCCTTCTACGCCTTCCCGGTGGCCTGAGCCGGGCCCTCCTCCTCATCGGTACCGCCGTCCGGGGCATCCCCCGGACGGCACGCCGTGCGGTGCTTGCATCAGCTGACACCGGGTGACCGGATTAATCGGATTAGCTCGCTCACTTGTGGACGAGCCCGAATCTTCCGGGCCCCGTCTCCGTCACGGAGGTGTTGTCGTGTCAGGCAGGCTCCTGCGCGCGGTCTGCGCGACCGCGCTCGCCACGGCCCTCGCACTCTCCCCCGCCACCGCCGCGCCGGCCGAGGAGCCCGTACCGTCCGAGGAGCCCGTAGGCCCCGACGCGGACGAGGCACCGAAGGACGCGGCAGAGGTCGACGCGGAGACCGCCCTCGCCGCGCCCGAGACCGGGGCCCCCAAGAGCGTCGCGACACTCCTACGCGAGCTGCAGACGCGCTACCAGGCGGCGGAGGAAGCAAGCGAGACCTACAACGCCACCGCCGAGAAGCTGAAGCAGCGGACCGCGCAGGCGAAGAAGGTGACCGCCGAGCTGGCGAAGGCCCGGGCCGCCTTGGAGCTCAGCCGGGGAGACGCCGGGCGGCTGGCCCGGGAGCAGTACCAGGGGCGCACGGCGTTCTCCGCCTACCTCCAGCTGCTGCTGGCCCGGGACCCCCTGCGCGCCCTGGACCAGAGCCACGTCGTCGAGCGGGTGGCGGCGGGCCGCGCGGCGACGGTGGCACGGCTGACCGCCGACGCCCGCCGCGCCGACGCCCTGGCGGCGGCCTCCCGCAAAGCGGTCGACCAGCAGAAGAAGCTGGCCGCGCGGCAGAAGAAGCAGCGCGACACCGTGCGCGTCAAGCTGAAGGAGGTGGAGACGCTGCTGGCCACGCTCTCCGCCGAGCAGCTGGCCCAGCTGGCCGGCCTCGAACAGCAGGGCGTGGAGGCGGCCCAGCGCGAACTGGTCGCCTCCGGAGCCCTCAGCACGGCCCGCCCGCCGACCCGGCAGGGCGGTGACGCCATCACGTACGCGGTCCGGCAGATCGGCAAACCGTACGTATGGGGCGCCGAGGGCCCCGACTCCTTCGACTGCTCAGGGCTGACCTCACAGGCCTGGGCTGCGGCGGGCCGGCCGATTCCCCGCACCTCTCAGGAGCAGTGGAGGCAGCTCCCGAAGGTGCCCGTCTCCTCGCTGCGCCCCGGTGACCTGGTGATCTACTTCCCGAAGGCGACGCACGTGGCGCTGTACATCGGCGACGGCCTGGTGGTGCAGGCGCCCCGCCCAGGGACGAAGGTGAAGGTCTCCCCGGTGGCGTCCAACCCGCTGCTGGGCGCCGTCCGCCCCGACCCCGCAGGCACACCCCTGTCCACGTACACCCGCCCGAACCTCCCGGAGGGCGCCCGCGACGGCTCGGATACCGGATACAGCGCGGAGGCTGCACCCGAATAGGCCCGGGGGCCGGACCGGCGGTGCGGGTCCGGCCCCCGGATCGGTGGGGTGCTCAGGCTCCGGAAACCGAAGCCAGGTACGCGTTCGTCTTCTCCGGCTCGAAGAAGAAGTTCGTCGAACCGGACACCGGCAAGCTGTCTTCGGTATTACGGGACAGCTTTAGTCGGCGACTTCATCGATTCGCCATCCCGCCATGCCAGAAGAACCGGGAAGGCCTTCGACATCCACCTCAAGGGGGCTCGGGGGGGCTTGAATCCGGCTCCGAACAGGAACGCCATCGCAATCTGCGGTCCGATTCAGCGGCTGCATAAGGGCCACTTTGATGCGAACCTTCCCCGATCCCGAGCAAGCGACACTCAGCGTGTATGACTTACTGCTCGAGAGTGCGGGGTAGATGTGGATTCCGTCACCGACGCGTTCCAGCCCTGCCTCGACGAAGAGATCGTCGGATTCAGTGCCCTCACCCGTCCTGAGCGCCTGTTCCACCCTCTCCCCATTGGCCTTGCCCTCGTTCTGGGGCTCAGGAGATGGAGAGGAAGGCTTCGGTGTCTGCGACGGGGAACCGCCGGGCCCCGGCCCCTTGGTGCATCCGACGGCGAGAGCAGCCGTCAGCAGCCAGACCGCGGTAAGCGCACAGCGGCGCTTACCGCGCGGGCCCTGGATCATGTCTGGGTCTTCCACCAGCGCCACCCGGTTTCCTTTGTGGGAAGTTTCGCGGTGCCGGACTTGAGCTTCCGTTTGCCGCATCGGTCCGGGGTCGTCTCGTACTTGACCCAGTGGACCTGGTGGCCCCATGAGCCGTACTGCAGATGCCCGTAATAGCCGTTGGGGATCGAATGCTCGTACTTGTGGCCCGTGCTGACGGACACTTCAGCGACCACCTTGACACCGAAGGTGGCCTTGGCCTTGGCGAGGATGGCGCCAGCCTCGGCCTCCGCACCCGCAGCCACCTCGACGCCGATTTTGCCCGACTTGAGGACCTCCACCGTCATCTTCCCACCCGGACCGTCCTTGAACGAGGTGCCGTTCCACCGAGACGGAACGTGGTAGTCGGTCTTCCTCGAGACAGAGATCCACTTCTGGTAAGGATTGTCACACCTCTGTGCGCCGATACCGCCACCGAGGGGTTCCGGCAGGGCGTCGAGCGCCCTCTCTGCGGCGATCTGCTGAGAGGACAGCGAAGTACCTACGGTCGCACCGTAGCCCGTCTCCCTGGTGGCGACCGCATCAAATGCGAGAGCTTCGGGCGCAGTACCCGGCGACTCCTCCTCAATCGCGTGAGCCGTCCCGCCCAGAGATGCACTGAGGGCCAGAACAGTGGCCGGTATGAGCAAGCGTCGCATTGGTGCTCTATGCATGTAGATTCCCCCCATTCCCGCCCAACTTGGGTGGGTGACGAAAATCTAGCAACCTTTTCCGGAACGCCTCCCAAAAGATCAATTCCTTGAGGAAAATCTGAGGCTGGCGATGACGCCGACGGCCGGCATGCCTCGGTTTCGCGAACCCGGAGCTGGACTTGAACCGAGGGCGGTTCATGAGCCCTCAGCGCCTCCGGAGACCGAAGCCAGGTACGCGTTCGTCTTCTCCGGCTCGAAGAAGAAGTTGTCGAAGTCCGCCGGGTTGTTGAACCCGTTGGCGAACCGGTCCGCGACGGGCTGGAGCTGGCCGGCGGCACCGATCAGGTTCAGTACGTGCTCCGGCGGGACGCCGAGCATCGCGTTCGTCCACTTCACGACGTGCTGGGCGGTGTCCCAGTAGCGGTCGAAGGTGGACTGCATCCACGCCGCGTCGAACTCCTTGTCACCGTGCTCCAGAATCGAGTCCAGGTAGGCGTCGGCGCACTTGGACGCCGAGTTGGAGCCCTGGCCGGTGATCGGGTCGTTGGCCACGACGACGTCCGCGACGCCGAGGACCAGACCGCCGCCGGGGAGCCGGCCGATCGGCTTGCGGACCGTGGGGGCGTACCGGCCGGCGAGGGTGCCGTTGGCGTCGGTCAGCTCGACCTTGGTGGCGCGGGCGTACTCCCACGGCGTGAACCTCTCCATGAGCTCCAGCGTCTTCGCCAGGTGCTCGGAGGGGTCCTTGATGCCCTGGAAGGCGTCGAGCGGGCCGCCCGGGACGCCCTCCCAGAAGAGGATGTCGGCGCGGCCGGAGGTGGTCAGGGTCGGCATCACGAACAGCTCGCCGACGCCCGGCACCAGGTTGCAGCGGACCGCGTCGAACTCCGGGTGCTCGGGGCGCGGGCCCATGCCGTGGACGTAGGCGACGGCCAGGGCGCGCTGCGGGGCGTCGAACGGCGAGCGGGCCGCGTCCCGGGCGAACATGGAGACCAGCTCGCCCTTGCCGGCCGAGACCATCACCAGGTCGTAGGTGCGGGAGAAGTAGTCCAGATCGGAGACGGCCGCCCCGTGGATGACGAGCTGTCCGCCGCGCTGGGCGAAGGTCTCCATCCAGCCGGCCATCTTCACCCGCTGGTCGACGGACTGGGCGTACCCGTCCAGCTTGCCGACCCAGTCGATGGCGCGGGAGGAGTCGGGGGCGGCGACGGAGACGCCGAGGCCCTCGATCTTCGGGGCCTGGGACTCCCAGAAGTTCAGCTGGTAGTCCCGCTCGTGCTGGAGCGCGGTGTGGAACATGCACTGCGTCGACATGACCCGGCCGGTGCGGATCTCGTCGGCGGTGCGGTTGGACATCAGGGTGACTTCGTAGCCTCGGGACTGCAGCCCCAGGGCCAGCTGGAGCCCGGACTGGCCGGCTCCGACTATCAGTATCTTCCGCATCGCGGCTCTCCGTTTGTCTCTGATTCGGGGAGGTCTAGGCAGGCGTCACGTCGAGAGCATGGCCCACCAGGGCCAGCAGCGACTCGACGACCGTGATCCTGTTACGCGCGTCCATGATCACCACAGGGACGTGCGGCGGTACGGTCAGGGCCTCCCTGACGTCCTCCGCCTCGTAACCGGGCGTCCCCTCGAAGTGGTTGACCGCAACGATGTACGGCAGCCCGCAGCTCTCGAAGTAGTCGAGCGCCGCGAAGCAGTCCTTCAGCCGCCGCGTGTCGGCGAGGACGACGGCGCCGATCGCCCCGCGCACCAGGTCGTCCCACATGAACCAGAAACGCTGCTGGCCGGGCGTGCCGAAGACGTACAGGACGAGGTCGTCGTCGAGGGTGAGCCGGCCGAAGTCCATGGCCACCGTCGTGGTGGTCTTCTCGGGCGTCGCGGAGAGGTCGTCGGTCTCCTCGCTGGCCTGGGTCATCAGCGCTTCGGTCTGCAGCGGCGTGATCTCGGAGACCGAGCCGACGAACGTCGTCTTGCCCACGCCGAATCCGCCCGCCACCACGATCTTGGTCGCGGTGGGAGCGCGGGTGTGGTCGAGCTGCCAGGCCTGGAGGGATTCCTCCGGCTGCGCGCGGGACCCCGGCCGGTGCGGGGCGAAGAGCGGCGCCTCAGAGACGGCGGAGTCCATTGAGCACCCTTTCGAGCAGTGCGCGGTCGGGCTGGCCGGTGCCGTGACCGGTTCCGTACACGCGGATCTTTCCCTGGTCGGCCAAGTCGCTGAGCAGCACCCGGACGACTCCGAGCGGCATCTTCAACAGGGCCGAGATCTCCGCGACCGTACGCATCCGGCGGCAGATTTCGACGATGGCCTGGAGCTCCGGCACGACGCGCGAGGCGAGGTTGCCGTTGGTGAGCTCGCGGCGTTCCTCGGGTGCTTCGAGGGCGGCGACGAACGTCTCGACGAGCAGGACGTGCCCGAACCGGGTGCGGCCTCCGGTGAGGGAGTACGGGCGGACCCGGGCGGGGCGCTTGTCGGCCCCGCGGACGGGGAGGCGGGGGGAGGGCTCGGCTGCGGCGGTCGTCACTGGGCGCTCTCCATCGATGTGCGCAGCTCGCTGCGGAGTTCGGGGGTGAGGACGTGTCCGGCCCGGCCGACGAAGAGGGCCATGTGGTACGCGACGACGCTCATGTCGCAGTCAGGCGTGGCGTGGACGCCGAGGAGGGAGCCGTCGCTGATCGACATGACGAAGACGCTGCCCTCGTCCATCGCGACCATCGTCTGTTTGACGCCGCCGCCGTCCATCAGCTTCGCGGCTCCGACGGTCAGTGAGCCGATGCCGGAGACGATGGTGGCCAGGTCGGCGCTGGAGCCCTTGGGACCGTCCGACGGTCCTGCCTCCTTCGCCCGGTGACGGCCGGGGTCGGAGGAGAGCAGCATCAGCCCGTCGGACGAGACGACGGTGACCGAGTGGACCCCTGGCACCTCCTCCACGAGATTGCTCAGCAACCAGTGAAGGTTCCGGGCTTCGGTACTCAGCCCGAACGTGCTGGGCGCAGTCAACTGCGTGCCTCCTCGACTGTGTCCCCCGTCTCTCCGTTCCGGCGGTCCGAGCGGCCGCCGGTCTGCTCGGTCGTCCCTGTGTCGTGTGCGGTGCGCGCGTCCTGTGCGGTGCGCGTCGCGGGCGCGGTGGTGGTCTCGTGCCCCGTACGGCCGGTGGCTACGCCCTCGTGGTCGGCGAGGGCGACGGAGCCGGTGGACTCGGCGATCTCGGCCTCGACATCGCGCCGGCCCTCCTTCGCCGCCTGGTGGAAACTGCCCAGCCTGCGGCGCAGGTCGTCCTTGTCGAGGCTGCCGGTGCGCCCGGTGGTGGGGGCGCCCTCGGGCCGGACCACCTTGGGGGTGCGCTTGGGCAGCCCCTTGTCGGTGACCCGCTCGGCCTGCGGCCGCCTGGGGCCGGGCACGGTGTCGGTGGCCGCCTCGGCCCGGGGGGCGGGGCGGAACTCGGGCCCGTCCGGGTTCTGGTCGCCCGGAGCGCTCTCGGCCGGACGCTCGTGACGGTCGGGGCCGATGGCGTACGGGTCGGAGGGCTGCGGGGTCGCGGGGGCGGCCGGGGATGCCGGGGGCACCGGCAGCCGGACCTGCATCGTGACCTCGGAGTCCGACTCGGCGGGCGCCGTCTGCTGCTCGGCCTCTGCCTGGGGCTCCGCGTCCGTGTCCGCCTCTGCGGCCGTGTCCGCGTCCCCGGCGGCCACCGGCTCCTGGACGCCGGCGTCACGGATCGCCCGCTCGGCGGCGGCGATCATCGGGTCGCCGGCCGGCTCGGCGGCGGGTTCAGCGATGCGCTCGGCGGCGGACGCGGGCTCGGGCCGGGCCTCCGGCGTCGGCTCGGCGGCCTGGCCGGGCGCCTGCTCCGGCTCCGTACCGGGCTCGGGGGCCGCACCGGGCTCGGGCGCCGCACCGGGCTCGGGCGCCGCACCGGACGCCGGCTCGGAAGCCCCATCGGCCGGCGCCCCGGGCGCGGGCGCGGTGGGCGCGGGCGTCGGCGTCGGCAGGAGCGGCGTACGGCTCGGCAGGGCGTTGGAGTTGGCCTCGGCCACCGAGCCCGGCAGGTTGAGCGTCGGCGCCTCGCCCGGCAGCTGTACGGCGGGCGGCGAGGAGGCGGGCAGGGAGTTGGGCAGCAGGGTCTGCGGCAGGACGACGACGGCCGTCACTCCACTCCCCTTCTGCTCGCGCAACTGGACCCGGACGCCGTGCCGGGCGGCCAGCAACGAGGTGACCTGGAGGCCGAGTCCGGCCCCGGCTCCATCGACGGCCCGCCCCCCCGAATCGAACGTCGCCGGGTCGGCCAGCCTCGCATTGAGCTCGACCATCCGGACGCTCGACATGCCGATGCCCTCGTCCTGCACGGAGAGCATCACCTCGCCGGTCTCCAGCAGCCAGCCGGAGAGCTCCACGTGGGAGTCCGGCGGGGAGAAGGAGGTGGCGTTCTCCAGCAGTTCGGCGAGGAGGTGGCTGAGGTCGTCGGCGGCGAAACCGGCGATCTGGGCGTGCGGCGGCAGGGACTGGATGGTGACCCGCTCATACCGCTCGATCTCGCTGACGGCCGCGCGGGCCACGTCGACCAGCGGGATCGGCCCCGCGTGGCCGTGGCCGTGCTCGGTGCCCGCGAGGACCAGCATGTTCTCGCTGTGCCGGCGCATGACCGTGGCCATGTGGTCCAGCTTGAACAGGGTGGCGAGGCGCTCCGGGTCCTGCTCGCGCTCCTCCAGGCTCTCGATGACGCCGAGCTGCCGCTCGACGAGGCCGAGGTTGCGCAGCGAGAGGTTGACGAAGGTGTGGTGGACGGTGTTCTTCAGCCGCTCCAGCTGGGCGGCGAGCTCGGCGGCCTGGGCCTGGAGTTCGGTGCGCTCGAGGGCGAGGGCCTCACGGCCCGCGATCAGTTCGGCGCGCTCGTGGCCGAGGCTCTCGACACGTCCGGTGGACTCCTGCTGCAGGCCCGTCAGCCTGGCGTGCAGGGTGTTCATCGACCGGACGACCTGGGCGAACTCGTCGTTGCGGCCGGTGTAGCGGACCGGTTCGGTGGTCTCCGGCTCGTCCGCGAGGCGGGCGGCGCCGATGCGCAGGACGGCGAGCGGCTGGGTGAGGGTGCGGGCGACGGCGGTGGAGACGCCGACAGCGAGCAGGAAGCACCCACCGAGCAGGGCGATGCTCAGTTCGAGGGCGGTGACGTCGTCGTCGCGGAATCCTTCCAGGCGCTGGACCTGGGTGGTGCCGAGGGCGGACTCGACGCCGCGCATCCGGTCGACCCGGGCGGAGAGCGCGGACTCAAGCTTCTTGGCGCTGGTCTTGCGCTCGCTCTCGGAGAGCTCCGGTCGGTCGGTGAGCCGGGCGAGGTACTTCTCCGCGCTGTTGACCTCGGGGCCCGTGACGGTGGCGGAGAGCTTGTCGCGGGCGACGGGGTTCGCCGCTTGGTCGAACTCGGCGAGCGAGGCCAGCTCGCGGACCCGGGCCTGCTGGGCGGCGGCGCTCAGCTCGTCCCGGTCGCGCTCGGCCCGTTTGCTCTCGTCGTCCTGGCCCTCGACCGGCAGCCCGGTGAAGGGGTCGATCTGCGGGGCCGCGGGCTCGGGGCTCGGTACGGCGAGGGCCGCGAGGAGGAGCCCGCGGGTGGCGGAGGCCTGCTCGACGGCTCCGCCGAGGGCGAGCGGGGCGCGGGTGGCGTCGGCGGCGCGCGGCGGGGTCTTCTCGGCCAGCTCGGCGGAGATGCCGTGCAGCTTGGCGATGACCTCGGAGTACGCCTGGTGGGCCTCCAGCGCGGAGCCCTTGCCGGTGAGGGCGTCCCGGCGCAGGGAGGGCACGGTGGACAGGTCGCGCCTCAGGGCGGCGGGGGCCGGGCCGTGGATCTCGTCGATCTGCTGGTCCACGCGGGTGGTGCGGGTGAGGCGGCTGTCGGCGCCGGCCTGGCCGTCATCGGCGCGCCCGCCCGCGATGTACGCGGTGACGGCGTCGCGCTCGTCCGCGAGGGAGTGGGCCAGGGTCACGGCCTGCTGGTTCAGCTGGGAGAGGGTCACCAGCCGCTGGGACTCGGCCAGATCGGAGGAGGCGCTCAGCGCCGCGGGAGCGCCCGCCGCGAGGACGATGACCCCGACGACGGCGACACCGGCGACCAGCCGGCTCCGCACCCGTACGGTCCGCTTGGTGGCGACCGGAGCCGGAGGCGTCGCCCCGGAACCGTCGCGCGTGCTGCCCTGGCTCCGCGGCCGCTTCTTCTGCACCGGTGCTCGCAATCTTGACTCGTCCACCCTTGAAGCAGAGGTGACGCTCGGTCACGTAGAAGGACTCCCCGCTCCTGGTACGGCTTCTGACCATTCCAGCGCTTTTGAGAGGGGGGCGCGCATCAACCGCTCCGCCACTCGAACGAGTGAACATCACTCTTGAGTTGGCGAACAAGTCTCCCCAGAGGCGCCCCTGACCATGCATAGGGCGCGGGGTGGAACTTCGGCGCCGCCTTTGGCAGGATGCCCGCCCGCACTCCCCCGGAGCCCTGCCCTCCGCGTACGGGGCCCGCCTTGACCTGCTGGTACGGCCGGAAACCGCTCCCGTGCGGGCTCCGTGAAGACCTCGTGCAGACTGGCACCATGCGCCTCGAACTCGTCACCGCCCCCGGCGATCCCGAACGCCCCAACGAGGACTGGGCATCCGCCGTCCTCCCGGCGTCCGGCCAGGGGGGAACGCTGGTGGTGCTCGACGGTGTCACCCCACCGGCGGGGGACGACGGTTGTGTGCACTCCGTCCCCTGGTTCACCGCCCGGCTGGGCGGCGCACTGGTGGAACTGTCGGGTTCACGGCGAGATATGGACCTGGCCGAGATCCTGTCGGAGTCCATCCGGCGCACCGCCGACGCCCACCGGTCGACCTGTGACCTTTCTCACGTGCGTACGCCTCAGGCGACCGTGGCCCTGGCGCGTTGGGGCGAACACGCGATCGAGTACCTGGTGCTCTCCGACGCGGTGCTCCTGCTGGAGGAGGCGGACGGCGGGGTCCGGGCGGTCCTCGACGACCGGCTCGACCGGTTGCCGCCGGGCTCGCTGGCCTCGGCGGCGACCGTCGACGGCCTGCTGCGGAACAAGGAGGGCGGCTTCTTCACCGCAGCCGCCGACCCCGCGGTGGCCGCACGCGCGGTGACCGGCACCGTCCCGGCCGACGGGGTCCGGTCGATGGCCGCGCTGACGGACGGGGCGAGCCGGTGGGCGGAGGTGTTCCGCGAGGGCGACTGGGCGGCCCTGCTGGAGCTGGTACGCAAGGCGGGTCCCCAAGGTCTGATCAACCGCGTACGGGAGCTGGAGGAGGCCGACGCGGCCGCCGGGCGCGTACGGCTGCGGCGGAGCAAGACGCACGACGACGCGACGGCGGTCCTGGTGGAGCCGTAGAGCCCGGGGCCTGCGCGGGCGGTCAGTCCTCCGCGCGGGTGTTCAGCTGGTGCAGCAGCCGGGCCAGCTCCGCCACCTCGGCCCGGTCCCAGTCCGCCAGCTTGCGGACGTACCGCCCGCGCCGGGCGTCGCGGACGCTGCGGAAGCGGGCGAGGCCCTCGTCGGTCAGCCGGACGAGCCAGGCGCGGCCGTCCGCCGGGTCGGGTTCGCGGGCGACCAGCCCGAGCTCCTCCAGGGCCCGTAGCTGACGGCTCATGGTGGCCTTGCCGACGCCGAAGTAGGCGGCCAGCTCGGTGGCCCGCTGCCGGCCGGCCGACTCCAGGCGGACGAGCAAGCCGTAGGCGGCGGGCTCCAGTTCGGGGTGGACCTCACGGGCCATCTCGCCGGAACTGGCCCGGGCGCGGCGCAGGAAGACCGCCAGCTCGCGCTCCAGAGCGAGGAATTCGTGGTCCACACCAGTCCCGGCAGTCGCGCCCGGCTCCCGCGCGCTCTCGCTCCCGTGCACGTCAGCACCCCTCGTACGGTTTCCTGCCGATGAAAGTTTCTTCCACGGCCGGTCAACGCCGCAGCTCGGACAGTATTTCGCAGGCGTAGACCAACGGCGGCGGCCAGGCCCCCTTCCGCACCCCGGGTCTACGTGCGTAGCGTCGCTCCCGGATGACCTGACATGAGCACGCCATTTGGCCGCCCACGCCTCGGAGGCACACCCATGCCCCTGCACCGCCACAGATCCGACTCCTCCCGACGCCGACCCTCCCGCCGACCGCGCCTCGCCGCGCTGGGGGCCCTCTTAGCCGCCCTCACCCTTCTCCTCACCCTGCCGGGCGCCGCCTCCGCGGCCGCCACGGACGCCGCCGACGCCCCTCCCGCCCGCGGCACAGCCAGGATGGGTCAGGGCGTCATCGGGCACGACGGCCAGGGAGGGCTGCCCCGCGACTCCCGGGCCGCCCAGACCGAGGGCGTGGACGTCAGCAGCCACCAGGGCGACGTGGCCTGGCAGACCCTGTGGAACAGCGGCGTGAAGTGGGCCTATGCGAAGGCCACCGAGGGGACGTACTACAAGAACCCCTACTTCGCGCAGCAGTACAACGGCTCCTACAACGTCGGCATGATCCGTGGCGCGTACCACTTCGCCACCCCGAACACGACGAGCGGCGCCGCGCAGGCGCACTACTTCGTGGACAACGGCGGCGGCTGGTCCCGGGACGGCCGGACCCTGCCGGGCGTGCTCGACATCGAGTGGAACCCGTACGGCGCCCAGTGCTACGGGCTCAGCCAGGCCGCGATGGTGAACTGGATCCGGGACTTCACCACCACCTACCGGGCGCGCACCGGCCGGGACGCGGTCATCTACACCGCGACCAGCTGGTGGAAGGACTGCACCGGCAACAACGCGGGCTTCGGCGCCACCAACCCGCTCTGGGTGGCCCGGTACAACACGACGGTCGGTGAGCTGCCTGCCGGCTGGCCCGTCCACACGATGTGGCAGTACACCTCGACGGGGCCCACGGTCGGCGACCACAACCGCTTCAACGGCGCCCTCGACCGCGTACAGGCGCTGGCCAACGGCTGACCCCCTCCTGAGCCCGCCCCGGCGACCTCTTCCCAGGTCACCGGGGTGCGGCACCGCCCCGCACCCCCACTATACGCTCCATGTATACGCACTGTGTAGAGTCCTTGGCGTACCGCACACCTGTGCGGAGATTTCCGCGCAGAGGAGTGGTGTGCCCGTGTCCAAGAAGATGACCGTGCTCGGCGGCGGGTTGGCCGCCGCCCTCGTGACGACGCTCACACTGGCGCTCAGCGGGTGCTCGATGGAGACGACGGCTCCGGGCTCGGCACGGCAGGACGCGGCGTCCGACGCCAAGGGCTCCTTCGGGCGGGCGGACTGCCGCAAGGCGAAGTGCATCGCCCTCACGTTCGACGCCGGGCCGGGCAAGGACACCCCGGAGCTGCTGGACATCCTGAAGGAGAAGAAGGTCCACGCGACCTTCTTCCTGCTGGGCAAGCACCACGTCCTCAAGCACCCGGACACCGTGCGGCGCATCCAGGACGAGGGCCACGAGGTGGCCAACCACACCTGGACGCACAAGATCCTCACCGACGAGGAGCCGGACGAGATACGGGCCGAGCTGGAGAAGACCCAGGTGGCCATCGAGAAGGTCACCGGGAAGAAGCCCCGGCTGATGCGCCCGCCGCAGGGCCGCACCGACGACAAGGTCTCCGAGGTCAGCAAGGAGCTGGGGCTCTCCCAGGTGCTGTGGAGCGCCACCGCCAAGGACTACTCGACGAACGACTCGGCGCTGATCACGGAGCGGATCGTGGACCAGGCGAGCAAGGACGGCATCATCCTGCTCCACGACATCTACAAGGGCACCGTGCCGGCCGTACCGGGGATCATCGACGCGCTCCAGAAGGACGGCTACACCTTCGTGACCGTCCCGGAGCTGATGGCCCCCGCCGTGCCGGAGCCGGGCACGGTCTACCGCCCCTGAGCACCATGGTGCGGTGCGTGCGGAACGGCCCGCCCCCGTTGACTCGGGAAGCGGGCCGTCCGTACCGGCCGTGCACCTGATACCGCGCCCGTCACTGCGTGGCGGTCAGGCCGCGGCCGGGACCCTTTCCTCGATCCGGGCCGAAGCCGGGCTGAGGGCGATCTCCAGCACCTGGCGGACGTCGGTGACCGGGCGGACGTCCAGCTTCTCCAGCACCTCGGCCGGGACGTCGTCCAGGTCGGCCTCGTTGCGCTGGGGGATCACCACGGTGGTGATGCCCGCGCGGTGGGCCGCCAGCAGCTTCTGCTTCAGGCCGCCGATGGGCAGCACCCGCCCGGTCAGCGACACCTCACCGGTCATCGCCACATCCGTACGGACCAGCCGTCCGGAGAGCAGCGAGGCCAGGGCGGTCGTCAGGGTGATGCCGGCGCTCGGGCCGTCCTTGGGGACCGCGCCCGCCGGGAAGTGGATGTGCACACCCCGGTCCTTGAGGTCGGCGACCGGCAGTTCCAGCTCCGCGCCGTGCGACCGCAGGAAGCTCAGCGCGATCTGCGCCGACTCCTTCATGACGTCCCCGAGCTGACCGGTCAGGGTCAGTCCGGACGCCCCGGTCTCCGGGTCTGCGAGCGACGCCTCGACGAAGAGGACGTCACCGCCCGCGCCGGTCACCGCGAGCCCGGTGGCCACGCCCGGCACCGCGGTGCGGCGCTCGGCCGGCTCCTGGGCGGACTCGGGCACGTGGTGCGGGCGCCCGATGAGGCCGCGCAGCTCCGCGTCGGTCACCGTGAACGGCAGCTTTCGGTCGCCCAGTTCGTGCTGGGCCGCGACCTTGCGGAGCAGCCGGGCCACGGACCGCTCCAGATTCCGTACGCCCGCCTCGCGGGTGTACTCGCCGGCCAGCTTGCGCAGCGCCGACTCCTCCAGAGCGACCTCGTCCTTCTCCAGGCCGGCCCGCTCCAGCTGGCGCGGGAGCAGGTGGTCCCTCGCGATGACGACCTTCTCGTCCTCGGTGTAGCCGTCGAGCCTGACCAGCTCCATGCGGTCCAGCAGAGGCTCGGGAATGGCTTCGAGCACATTGGCGGTGGCCAGGAAGACGACGTCGCTGAGGTCGAGCTCGACCTCCAGGTAGTGGTCGCGGAAGGTGTGGTTCTGCGCGGGGTCGAGGACTTCGAGGAGGGCGGCGGCCGGGTCGCCCCGGAAGTCGGAGCCGACCTTGTCGATCTCGTCGAGCAGGACGACCGGATTCATCGAACCGGCCTCCTTGATCGCCCGCACGATGCGTCCGGGAAGCGCGCCCACGTACGTACGCCGGTGGCCCCGGATCTCCGCCTCGTCCCGGACACCGCCGAGCGCGACGCGGACGAACTTACGGCCCATGGCGTGCGCGACGGACTCCCCGAGCGAGGTCTTGCCGACCCCGGGCGGCCCGACGAGGGCGAGGACGGCACCACCACGGCGCCCGCCCACCACGCCCAGCCCCCGGTCGGCACGCCGCTTGCGCACCGCGAGGTACTCGGTGATGCGCTCCTTCACATCGGCCAGGCCGGCGTGCTCGGCGTCCAGGATCTCCCGGGCGCCGCGGATGTCGTAGGCGTCCTCGGTGCGCTCGGTCCACGGCAGCTCGAGGACGGTGTCCAGCCAGGTGCGGATCCAGGAGCCCTCGGGCGACTGGTCGCTGGACCGCTCCAGCTTCTCGACCTCCTTGAGCGCGGCCGTCCGGACGTGCTCGGGCAGGTCGGCGGCCTCGACGCGGGCGCGGTAGTCGTCGGACTCGTCCTCCGGGTCGCCGTTGAGCTCGGAGAGCTCCTTGCGTACGGCGTCCAGCTGGCGGCGCAGGAGGAACTCGCGCTGCTGCTTGTCGACGCCCTCCTGGACGTCCTTGGCGATGGACTCGGCGACGTCCTGCTCGGCGAGGTGCTCGCTCAGCCACTGGGTGGCGAGCTTCAGCCGCGCGACCGGGTCCAGGGTCTCCAGGAGCTGGACCTTCTGCGCGGTGGTGACGAACGGCGAGTATCCGGAGTTGTCGGCGAGTGCGGAGATGTCGTCGATCTGCTGGACCCGGTCCACGACCTGCCAGGCGCCGCGCTTCTTCAGCCAGCTGGTGGCGAGCGCCTTGTACTCCTTGACGAGCTCGGCGGCGGAACCGGGCAGCGGCTCGGGCACGACGACGTCGAGCACGGTCCCCTCGACCCACAGCGCCCGCCCCGGCCCACTGGTCCCGGCCCCGATACGCACCCGGTCACGGGCCCGGATGAGCGCCCCCGGGTCACCGTCGCTCAGGCGTCCGACCTGCTCGACGGTCCCGAGGACACCGGTCCCCGTGTACGTCCCGTCGATCCGTGGGACCAGCAGCACCTCGGGCTTCCCGCCGCCGGGACGGGCGGCGGCCTGCGCGGCCTCGACGGCGGCGCGCACCTCGGTGTCGGACAGGTCCAGCGGCACCACCATGCCGGGCAGGACGACCTCGTCGTCGAGCGGCAGCACGGGCAGGTCGATCGGTGTGAACGCCTTGGACTCGGTAGTCATGATCTCCCCTTCGGCAGGCAAGTTGAGCTATGTGGACTCAATGGTTGTGAGCCGCCGAATGTTCCCGGAGCGATGTTCGCTCTGAGCGATCAGGTGGGTCTTCGTCGCCCCGATCCACCTGTCCACGGGAGCGTCCGGCGGGGAGCCGCTATTCCCTCTGGACGGGCGCTCCGGCGCTCGCCCTGGTCACGGGGTACGCCGTGCGGCGCCGGTTGCTCGCGCTCGCCCCCCTGGTGGCCGCCGCCCTCGCCGCGCCCCTGAGCGTGAGCACGATGGCGGTGGGGGCGGCCCTCCTGGCGCTGCGCGAACCCGCGCCCGGACCGCGTCCACGGAAGGAGGTGGCCCTCCTAGAATCCGGGCCATGGAGCCCGACACCCAGACCTACACCTGCGCCATGATTCCCTCCGGCCCCCTCACCCTCGACCGCCGCGAAGGCCCCTTCGGCGAGGTCGTCCTGCGGGAGCGCGGGGAGCACTTCGAGATCATCGCCAACGGCTGCTTTTTGATGGACACCTCCGACGGGCGCTCCGAGCGGCTGCTCATCGATGCCGCGTTGGCCGCCCTGCCCGCCGGGCGGACCCGCCCCTCCGTGCTGATCGGCGGGCTCGGGGTGGGCTTCTCGCTGGTGCGGGCCGCCGAGGAGGAGCGCTGGGGGCGGATCGTGGTCGTGGAGCGGGAGCAGGCCATCGTCGACTGGCACCGGCAGGGCCCGCTGGACCGGGTCTCCGGCGCGGCGCTGGCCGATCCCCGGACCGAGGTCCTCCACACGGATCTGGTCGCCCACCTCCGTACCGCCACGGAGCGTTACGACGCGCTCTGCCTGGACATCGACAACGGGCCCGACTGGACCGTCACGGAGGACAACGGGAGCCTCTACTCGCCCACCGGCCTGGCCCACTGCCACGACCGGCTGACCCCGGGCGGAGTGCTCGCCGTCTGGTCCGCGCAGCCGTCCCCGGCGTTCGATCAGGCGTTGCGGAATGCCGGGTTCAGCGGGGTTAGGACCGAAGAAGTGACTGTTGCCCGAGGTGTGCCGGACGTGGTCCATCTCGCATCGAAGAGTCGCTGAAGGGGGCACCGGAGGGTCCTGGAAGCCCCCTCCCGGTATGTACGGGTCCGGTAGGAGACGGGGCAACCTTCACAAGGCCGACGATCCGCCGCCCCGCCGGAGCCGAACTCACACCGCGGGGACAACACCCTGCGTAGCCGAGAGCCCTCCGCTGCCTTTACGCTGCTGACCGGCACATAGGGATCACCCAGGAAATCCACGAGCGAAGACCGTGCCTTGCGGGGGTTCGCCCCCCGCGGGAACGGGCAGGGGCGGGGCGATGGAACAGACACACACCACCCACAACGGCGTCGCGGCCACCCCAGGGGCTCAACGCCGGGTGCTGGTGGTCGAGGACGACGCCACGATCGTCGACGCCATTGCCGCCCGACTGCGGGCGGAGGGCTTTCTGGTGCAGACCGCGCCCGACGGGCCCGCGGCCGTCGACGCGGCCGAGGCATGGCAGCCCGATCTGATGGTGCTCGACATCATGCTTCCCGGCTTCGACGGCCTGGAGGTCTGCCGCCGGGTACAGGCGCAGCGCCCGGTGCCGGTGCTGATGCTCACCGCGCGCGACGACGAGACCGACATGCTGGTCGGGCTCGGGGTGGGCGCCGACGACTACATGACCAAGCCGTTCTCCATGCGGGAGCTGGCCGCCCGGGTGCACGTCCTGCTGCGGCGGGTGGAACGGGCCGCGCTGGCCGCCGTCACCCCGCGCAGCGGGATACTGCGCCTCGGCGAACTGGAGATCGACCACGCGCAGCGCCGGGTCCGGGTCCGCGCCGAGGACGTCCACCTCACGCCGACCGAGTTCGACCTGCTGGTCTGCCTGGCGAACACCCCGCGCGCGGTGCTCTCCCGTGAGCAGTTGCTGGCCGAGGTCTGGGACTGGGCGGACGCCTCGGGTACCCGTACGGTCGACAGCCACATCAAGGCGCTGCGCCGCAAGATCGGCGCCGAGCGGATCCGTACGGTGCACGGCGTGGGCTACGCCCTGGAGACCCCGGCCCCATGACCCGGCCAGGGTCGGGGATGCGGCCCTTCTCCATCAAGGCCAAGCTGGGCACGCTCGTCGTGGTCTCGGTGTTCATCACGACCGGGCTGCTGATCGTGGCCCTGCGGACCCGGACCGAGTTCCAGTTCATCACGATGTTCTCGGTGATCGCGACGCTGCTGATCACCCAGTTCGTGGCGCACGGCCTGACCGCGCCGCTGGACGAGATGAGGGCCGTGGCCCGGTCCATCTCGCACGGCGACTACACGCGCCGGGTGAGCGGCGCCGGGCGGCGGGACGAGCTGGGCGACCTGGCCCAGACGATCAACCGCATGGCGGACGACCTGGAGGCGGAGGACCGGCACCGGAAAGAGCTGGTCGCCAATGTCAGCCATGAGCTGCGTACTCCCATCGCGGCGCTGCGGGCCGTGCTGGAGAACGTGGTGGACGGGGTCTCGGCCGCCGATCCCGAGACGATGCGTACGGCGCTGAAGCAGACGGAGCGGCTCGGCCGGCTGGTGGAGACGCTGCTGGACCTGTCCCGGCTGGACAACGGGGTGGTGGCGCTCAAGGCGCGCCGCTTCGAGGTGTGGCCGTATCTCTCGGGCGTACTGAAAGAGGCCAATCTCGCCGCGTCCCAGCGGCGCCTGTCGTCGGGGTCGGGCAATCACTCCCGTACGGACGTCCATCTGCATCTGGACGTCTCGCCGCCGGAGCTCACCGCACACGCGGACGCCGAGCGGCTGCACCAGGTGGTGGCCAACCTTATCGACAACGCGGTCAAGCACAGCCCGCCGCACGGCCGGGTGACGGTCCTGGCGCGGCGCGGGGCGTACCCGGAGTCGCTGGAGCTGGAGGTCATCGACGAGGGCCCCGGCATCCCGGAGGCGGAGCGGCACCGGGTCTTCGAGCGGTTCAACCGGGGCCAGGCCCCCTCACCGCACGGTCCCGGCAGCGACGGCGGTACGGGACTGGGGCTCGCGATCGCCCGCTGGGCGGTGGATCTGCACGGCGGCCGGATCGGAGTGGCCGAATCCGCTCGGGGCTGCCGCATCCAGGTCACCCTCCCGGGGCTGTCCGGGCGACGCGGTTGACGACGCGGGCGACCGTCGTTGACATAAGGTCGAACCGGAAGGGCACGTTCTCCGTGTCCTGCCCGAAGGGGATCTCAAGGGGATACGGTCAGATGACCGTATCCACGGTCCTGCGTACCCGAAGTGCAGTGGAACCTCGCTTGTTTCCCGCCATTTCCTGCGCCGAAACCCGCGTTGCGATGTGATGTGCACGACGAAGCACCGGCCCGGTCTGCAAGGAACGGTTTGGGGGGCGTAGCCTTGATTTCCGCTGTCCATCACCTTGTGAAGCGGAAGAGGGCGGTTGCCGCCGTGTCGTCTCAGTCCCCCAGTAACTCGAGCATCTCGACCGACCAAGCCAGCCCGGGCACCAACCCGGCCGCCGCTTTCGGCGCCAATGAGTGGCTCGTCGACGAGATCTACCAGCAGTACCTCCAGGATCCCAGTTCGGTCGATCGCGCCTGGTGGGACTTCTTCGCCGACTACAAGCCGGGTTCCTCCGGCACGGCGGACAAGCCCGTTCCCGGCGCCGCAGCCTCGGGGGCTGCGGCAACCGAGACCCCGGCCGCCACCCCTCCTGCGCAGGCCGAGCCGGCCGGAGCCAAGGCCGCACCGGCCCCGGCGAAGCCCGCAGCCGCTGCTCCGGCAGCCCCGGCGCAGGCCGAGCCGGCCGAGACCAAGGCCGCACCGGCTCCGGCCCCGGCGAAGCCCGCGGCGGCCAAGCCCGCGGCCGCGCCCGCCAAGGCCAAGGCGGAGGAGTCCACCGAGGCCCCGGCCGGCCCCGAGTACGTGACGCTGCGCGGCCCCTCGGCCGCCGTCGCGAAGAACATGAATGCCTCGCTGGAGCTGCCGACGGCCACGTCCGTCCGCGCGGTCCCGGTGAAGCTGCTCTTCGACAACCGCATCGTCATCAACAACCACCTCAAGCGCGCCCGCGGCGGGAAGATCTCCTTCACGCACCTCATCGGGTACGCGATGGTGCAGGCCCTCAAGGCCATGCCGTCGATGAACTACTCCTTCGCGGTGAAGGACGGCAAGCCGACCCTGGTCAAGCCGGAGCACGTCAACCTCGGTCTCGCCATCGACCTGGTGAAGCCGAACGGCGACCGCCAGCTGGTCGTCGCGGCCATCAAGAAGGCCGAGACGCTCAACTTCTTCGAGTTCTGGCAGGCGTACGAGGACATCGTCCGGCGCGCCCGCATCGGCAAGCTCGGCATGGACGACTTCTCCGGCGTCACCGCCTCGCTGACCAACCCCGGCGGGATCGGCACCGTCCACTCGGTGCCCCGCCTGATGCCCGGACAGGGCCTCATCATGGGCGTCGGCGCGATGGACTACCCGGCGGAGTTCCAGGGCACCTCCCAGGACACGCTCAACAAGCTCGGCATCTCGAAGGTCATGACGCTCACGTCGACCTACGACCACCGGGTCATCCAGGGCGCGGCCTCCGGCGAGTTCCTGCGAGTGCTGAGCCAGTTGCTGCTCGGCCAGAACGACTTCTACGACGAGATCTTCAAGGCCCTGCGCATTCCGTACGAGCCGGTCCGCTGGCTCACGGACATCGACGCGTCGCACGACAACGACGTGACGAAGGCCGCGCGGGTCTTCGAGCTGATCCACTCCTACCGGGTCCGCGGTCACGTCATGGCCGACACCGACCCGCTGGAGTACCGCCAGCGCAAGCACCCCGACCTCGACATCACCGAGCACGGCCTAACCCTGTGGGACCTGGAGCGGGACTTCGCGGTCGGCGGGTTCGCCGGCAAGTCGATGATGAAGCTCCGCGACATCCTCGGCGTGCTGCGTGAGTCGTACTGCCGCACCACCGGCATCGAGTTCATGCACATCCAGGACCCGAAGCAGCGCAAGTGGCTCCAGGACCGCGTGGAGCGGCCCCGCACCCAGCAGCCCGAGCGCGAGGAGCAGCTGCGTATCCTGCGCCGGCTGAACGCGGCCGAGGCGTTCGAGACGTTCCTGCAGACCAAGTACGTCGGTCAGAAGCGGTTCTCGCTGGAGGGCGGCGAGTCCGTCATCCCGCTGCTCGACGCGGTCATCGACTCCGCCGCCGAGGCCCGCCTCGACGAGGTCGTCATCGGCATGGCCCACCGCGGCCGGCTGAACGTGCTGGCGAACATCGTCGGCAAGTCGTACGCGCAGATCTTCCGGGAGTTCGAGGGCAACCTCGACCCGCGCTCCATGCACGGTTCCGGCGACGTCAAGTACCACCTGGGCGCCGAGGGCACCTTCACCGGTCTGGACGGCGAGCAGATCAAGGTCTCGCTGGCCGCCAACCCCTCGCACCTGGAGGCGGTCGACCCGGTCCTGGAGGGCATCGCCCGCGCCAAGCAGGACATCATCAACAAGGGCGGCACGGACTTCACGGTCCTGCCGATCGCGCTCCACGGCGACGCGGCCTTCGCGGGCCAGGGCGTCGTCGCGGAGACGCTCAACATGTCGCAGCTGCGCGGCTACCGCACCGGCGGCACCGTGCACGTGGTGATCAACAACCAGGTCGGCTTCACCGCCGCCCCGGAGTCCTCGCGCTCCTCGATGTACGCCACCGACGTGGCGCGCATGATCGAGGCGCCGATCATCCACGTCAACGGAGACGACCCGGAGGCCGTGGTCCGCGTCGCGCGGCTCGCCTTCGAATTCCGGCAGGCGTTCAACAAGGACGTCGTGATCGACCTCATCTGCTACCGCCGCCGCGGTCACAACGAGGGCGACAACCCGGAGTTCACCAACCCGCAGATGTACACGCTGATCGACAAGAAGCGCTCGGTGCGCAAGCTCTACACCGAGTCCCTCATCGGTCGCGGCGACATCACGCTGGAAGAGGCGGAGCAGGCGCTCCAGGACTTCCAGGGTCAGCTGGAGAAGGTCTTCGCCGAGGTCCGCGAGGCCACCTCGCAGCCGGCCGCCCCGCACATCCCGGAGCCGCAGGCCGCGTTCCCGGTCGCCGTGGAGACCGCGGTCTCCGCCGAGGTCGTGAAGCGGATCGCCGAGTCCCAGGTCAACATCCCCGAGTCGATCACCGTCCACCCCCGTCTGATGCCGCAGATGCAGCGTCGTGCGGCCTCGGTGGAGAACGGCACGATCGACTGGGGCATGGGCGAGACCCTGGCCATCGGTTCGCTGCTGATGGAGGGCACCCCGGTCCGGCTCGCCGGCCAGGACACCCGCCGCGGCACGTTCGGCCAGCGCCACGCGGTGCTGGTGGACCAGGTCACCGGCGAGGACTACACCCCGCTGCTGTACCTCACCGAGGAGCAGGCCCGCTACAACGTCTACGACTCGCTGCTCAGCGAGTACGCGGCGATGGGCTTCGAGTACGGCTACTCGCTGGCCCGCCCGGAGTCGCTGGTCATCTGGGAGGCCCAGTTCGGTGACTTCGTCAACGGCGCCCAGACCGTCGTGGACGAGTTCATCTCCTCGGCCGAGCAGAAGTGGGGCCAGACCTCCGGCGTCACGCTACTGCTGCCGCACGGCTACGAGGGACAGGGCCCGGACCACAGCTCCGCCCGCCCGGAGCGTTTCCTCCAGATGTGCGCGCAGGACAACATGACGGTCGCCATGCCGACCCTGCCGTCGAACTACTTCCACCTGCTGCGCTGGCAGGTGCACAACCCGCACCACAAGCCGCTGATCGTCTTCACCCCGAAGTCGATGCTGCGTCTGAAGGCCGCGGCGTCGAAGATCGAGGAGTTCACCGTCGGCGGCTTCCGCCCGGTGATCGGCGACGACAGCGTCAAGGCGGAGGAGGTCCGCAAGGTCGTCTTCTGCGCGGGCAAGCTCTACTACGACCTGGACGCCGAGCGGGAGAAGCGCGGCGACACGGAGACCGCGATCATCCGTCTGGAGCGCCTGTACCCGCTGCCGGGTGCGGAGATCCAGGCTGAGATCGCCAAGTACCCGAACGCCGAGAAGTACCTCTGGGCCCAGGAGGAGCCGGCCAACCAGGGTGCGTGGCCGTTCATCGCGCTCAACCTGATCGACCACCTGGACCTGGCCGTCGGCGCGGACGTGCCGCACGGGGAGCGCCTGCGCCGCATCTCGCGGCCGCACGGCTCGTCCCCGGCGGTCGGCTCGGCCAAGCGCCACCAGGCGGAGCAGGCGCAGCTGGTCGACGAGGTCTTCGAAGCCTGAGGACCCTGCAGCTGGACACCACGGAGACCCGGTTCCGCGCACGTCGCGGGGCCGGGTCTCCGGCGTCCGGGCGACCACCGGCTCTCGCTATCCTCTTCCCATGTACTTCACGGACCGTGGCATCGAGGAACTGGAGAAGCGGCGCGGCGAGGAGGAGGTCACCTTCGAGTGGCTCGCCGAGCAGCTGCGTACGTTCGTCGATCTCAACCCCGACTTCGAGGTGCCGGTCGAGCGCCTCGCGACCTGGCTGGCCCGGCTGGACGACGAGGACGACGAGGACGACGAGGACGCGTAAGCTCCGCGCCGTCTAAGTCCTCTCCGCGCCCGCCCTGGCCCGGTGGTAGGCGAGCCCCAGCGCGCCCTGCGCCAGGAGGACCGCCCCCGCGGCCGCCCATCCCCCGCTGCGGCGGCGGGCGCCCCACAGCAGCAGCGGGAGCCCGGCCGCGAGCTGGGCGGCGGCGATGGCACGGGCCCGGGGGCCGCGCACCCAGGGGCCGAGACTGCCCGCCTCGACGGCGTCGAGTTCGACCCGCACGGCGTCGCGCCAGCCCGCCCATTCGATGCGCTCCGCCCCGCGCTGCACCCCGGCGACGCTGCGCAGCCGGTCGGCGCTCTCGCCCGGACCGAGCCCGGCCGGCAGGGCGAGTCCTGTGCGGGTCAGGACCGCGAGCAGGCCGCGCAGCCGGGCCTCGGCGTCCGACTCCGGATCGGGCCGGGTCAGCTCCTCCAGCTCCTGGAGGTCCAGTACGGGGTCGAGGCCGAGCCGGGCCGCGAAGGTGCGCATCGCCTCGTCCTCGCCCACCGGGGTGCCGTCGGCCAGCCAGACGTAGCCGACGGGGCGGCGGAATCCGGCGGCGAGGGTGTAGCCGGCCCGGTCGGCGTCCCACCACAGGGCGAGCACCGGCCAGCTGGAGCCGACGGCCAGGGCGGTGGCCCAGCCGCCGAGGACCCGGTCGACCGGCTCGGGGTCACCGCCTCCGAAGGGGCCGACGCCCCGCCAGGGCTTCCCTTCCGGAACGAGAACGCTCCACTCCCCGCCCGCGCGCGTCAGCAGCATCTGCTCGCGCAGCAGGTGGGCGAGCGGCCGTACGGTCTCGGGGTCGGCGCGGCACAGCAGGAGCGCCCCCGTGGATGTCGCGTTCATGTGCCACACGCTAGGGCAATTTGCCCAACTCTGGCGCCGTTTGACCGGCTGAGGCGTTCACGAATGACACTTGACTTCCCTCATCCGCGATATATCGTGTTGTCTACGAGACGCGATATGTTGCGTTGATGTTCTCTCCGGGAGGTCCTGTCCATGGCTGTGTCGAAGCGGACCGTCGCCGAGCCGCAGAAGCTCACGTTCGACGACCCGGTGACCTCGCTCCACGTCCGCGTCGTCGGCGGCACGGTCAACGTGGTCGGCACCGATGAGCCGGGCGCCCGGCTGGAGGTCTCCGCCATCGAGGGGCCGCCGCTCCTCGTCACCCACGAGGACGGCCGCCTGACCGTGGCGTACGACGACCTCCCCTGGCAGGACCTCCTGCGCTGGCTCGACCCCAACGGGCGCCGCCGCAGCGCGGTCGTCTCGCTCGTCGTGCCCGCCGCCGCCTCGGTGGAGGTCGGCGTGGTCGGCGCCGGGGCCGTCGTCTCCGGGATCGGCGGCCGCACCGACGTACGGGGCATCACCGGGGACATCGCCCTCGTCGGGCTGACCGGCGCCGTCCGCGGGGACTCCGTCTCGGGCAGCCTGGAGGCCCAGAGCGTCACCGGGGACCTGCGCTTCCACTCCGTGGCCGGTGACCTGACGGTGGTGGACGGGGCGGGCTCCTCGGTCCGGGCCGAGTCGATCAGCGGTGACATGGTGCTGGACGTCGACCCTTCGGGCAAGCCCACCGACATCCGGCTGACCACGGTCTCCGGGGCGATCGCGATCCGGCTGCCGCACCCGGCGGACGCCAGGGTCGAGGCGAACACCGCGAGCGGGACCGTGTCCAACGCCTTCGAGGGCCTCCGGGTCGGCGGGCAGTGGGGCGCGAAGAAGATCACCGGCACGCTCGGCGCCGGCACGGGGACCCTGCGGGCGACGACCGTGTCCGGTTCGATCGCCCTGCTGCGCAGGCCCCCGGCCGAGGACGACAAGCACGGTGCCGAGCCGACCGGAAAGGTTCTCTGACATGGCCCCCGTATTCGCCCACGGCCGTCTGCGCCTCTATCTGCTCAAGCTCCTGGACGAGGCCCCGCGCCACGGCTACGAGGTGATCCGCCTCCTGGAGGAGCGGTTCCAGGGCCTGTACGCCCCCTCCGCGGGCACCGTCTACCCCCGACTGGCCAAGCTGGAGGCCGAGGGCCTGGTCACCCATGCCACCGAGGGCGGCCGCAAGGTCTACTCGATCACCGACGCCGGACGCGCCGAACTGGCGGGCCGCAGCGGCGAACTGGCCGACCTGGAGCTGGAGATCCGCGACTCCCTGGCCGAGCTGGCCGCCGAGATACGCGACGACGTGCGCGGGGCCGCCGGCCGGCTCCGCAGCGACATGCGGGCGGCCGCCTCCGAGTCCCGGCAGGGCACGGGGAGCGGCACCACCAAGGACAAGCAGTCCTCCTCCCCCTTCGGAGACTTCACGGACTTCGGCGACTTCGGCAGCCTGGGTGACTTCGGCGACAGCGAGGCGTGGCGCAACGCCAAGGAGGAGCTGCGCCGGGCCAAGCAGGAGTGGAAGGAGCAGGCGCGGCGAGCCAAGGACGAGTCCCGGCGCGCCCGCGAGGAGGCCCAGCAGGCCCGCCGCCAGGCCAAGGAGGCGCAGGACAAGGCGCGTGAGCAGATGCAGAACGCCGCCCGCCAGGTGCAGGAGCACTTCGCGCGGGGCGACTGGCCCTCCGGCGTACGGGAGGGGCTGGCCGAGATCACCGGGCAGCTCGGCGGCTTCACGCGGGCGGGCGGCTGGTCCTCGTTCGGCAAGCCCGGACCTTCCGAGACCGCCGAGGCCGCCCCGGCCCCCGAGTCCGCCCCGGCCCCCGAGTCCGCATCCACCTCCGACTGGGGCAAGGACGTCCCGGTCACGGACGACCCGGCGCGCGACCTGGACCGCCTGCTGGACCGGTTCCGCGACACCGTCCGGGACACGGCCCGCGACCACGGGGTGACGGGGGGCCAGCTGGCCGAGGCCCGCGGCCACCTGGGCGCGGCGGCGGCGCGGATCGAGGCGCTGCTGACACCGAAGGCCGCGGAGAACGAGGAGAACGAGGCGGGCGACAGCTGAGACCGAGGCGGGGCGCGTGCCGTACACGGGGCACCCGCCCCGCCTCCGCGTCCTCACCTGCCTCCGCGCGTCCTCACCTCACCCCGCCGTGGCGTACCCCTGCCCATCGGCCTCGGGCCCGTACAGCGCGCGGTGCACGGTCGCGTACGTCGCCCCGTGCTCGGCGAGGACGTCGGCGACGGTCCCGGGGGCCGCCGTCAGCGCCAGGAGCAGGTGTTCCTCGCCGATGAATCGGTCGCCGCGCCCCAGGGCGACCCGCAGCGACCTCTCCAGGATGCTCTTCGCCCCCGGGGTGAAGGGGCGGCGCCCCGACCACCACCGGCGGCTGCCCCGGCGGGCGTCGAGAGCGCCCTCGCCGTGGGCCCCTTCGACCCGGTTCACGATGGCGCCGACATCGATCCCGATCCCCGCGAGGGCCTCGGCGTCGGCCTTGGTCAGCCCGCCCCAGCGGCGGGCCTCGGCGAAGGCGGCGTCGAGGGAGGCACGGCGGCCGCTCAGTCCGAGGGCGGCGACGGCGAAGGAGGCCCGGCTCCCCTTCTGTTCCAGCAGGGCGAGCAGCAGGTGTTCCTCGGTGACCGGTCCGGCCCCGCCACGCTCCGCCTGCGCCACGGCTCCCTTCACGGTCGCGCGGGCTCCTTGAGTGAACCGTTCGAACATCAGCGCCTCCCGTACTTCTTGTGCACGGCCTGCCGGCTGACGCCCAGCTCGGCGGCGATCTCCTGCCACGACCATCCCTGGACGCGGGCACTGCGTACCTGTACGGCTTCGAGCTGCTCCAGCAGCCGCCGCAGCGCGGCCACCGCCCGCAGCCCGACCCGCGGGTCGCGGTCACCGGCGCGTGCGGCCAGGTCCGTTGCTTCGGTCATGACGTCAACCTACATTGACACTCCCTTCGCGTCAATCAAAGTTGACAACATCGTCCGCGAGCCGGGCATGCCGCTCCACGTCGTACCGCACGTCGCCGTAGCGCAGCTTGGCCCGCTCGACCCCCTCGGGCGCGAACCCGGCCCGTACGGCGACCCGGCAGGAGGCCGGGTTGTCCGTGCGATGGCCCAGCTCCAGCCGGTACAGGCCGAGTTCGCCGAACGCCCACCGCGCCACCGCCCGCACCCCGGCGGGGGCGACACCCCGGCCGCGCGCCGCCTCGGTGGTCCAGTAGGAGACCCAGCCCGTGCCGTGGACCCGGTTGAGGGCCCGGACGGCCACGCAGCCGAGCGCCTCGCCCTCCTCCCCCACGACGGCCCAGGAGTAGCCGGTCCGGGCCCCTCTCTCCCGCGTACGGTCCGCGATCCAGGCCAGCGCCCCGGCCCGGTCGGAGACGGGCCGGTCGCTCTGGCGGTCCATCTCGGCCGGAGCGAAGGCGCGGAGCACGGCGGAGGCGTCGGCGGGGAGCCAGGGGCGCAGCAGGAATCCCTCAGGGGCGGTCAGTTCTTCCATGCGGGCCAGCCTCCCGCACGGTCACCACCACCTCCGCCCCGGGCCACGCCAGAACGGTCAGGCGGCCCCCGTGCGGCGCCTTGCCGAGGATGCGGGCGGGACCGGTGACGAAGACACGCCAGCCGTGCGAGGAGGGCGGGAGGGACAGCTCCGTGGTGCCGGGACGGGCGGCCGCCGCCGCCCGGTAGGCGAGCCGGTAGGAGCGGGTGGCGGCGTCGTACGTGTCGGAGCGGACCGCGCCCGCGACGGCGGGGGCGTACGGGGTCGCGGTCTGCTCCTTGTTCCTACGGAAACGGCCGCGCTCGTCGAGGGCGCAGTAACCCCCGCCGTAGCACCAGACGTACCCGGCCCAGCCGGAGCTGTAGCGGTCGAGGGAGGCGACGGCCTCGCGGTAGAAGCGGCCCATGTTGGGGAGGGCGTTGTTCAGCGGCCCCCACTCACCGACGACCACGGGCATCCGGTGGCGGGCCGGGTAGGCGGTGACAGCGGCCTCGTACGCCTCGATCCAGCCGGCCGAAGGGTCGTAGTCCGCGCCCGCCTCCATGGCGGTGTCGTAGAAGTGCGGGGCGTACACGGTGCGGCTGTCGTGGATCCGGCCCAGCCCTGTGGGCACGCCCTCGCCGACGATGGGAGTCGGCTCGACGAAGAGCCAGGTGGAGGGGTCCTCGGCGCGGACGGCGCGGGCGAGACGGTTGTACATGGCGGTGAGGTGCTGGGCCTCGATGCGACGGGCGGCGGTCGGCAGGTCCTCGCCCTCGCGCAGCTCCCCCATCGGCTCGTTGATCAGGTCGTAGCCGATGACGGCAGGGTGGTCGCGGAACCGTTCGGCGAGGACCTGCCACATGGCCGCCTGGGCGCGTTGCAGGTCCAGGTCCTCGTAGAGATGGGTGAAGGCCCGCTGGACGGCGGGCTCGAAGTACTCGGAGAACCAGTCGTCGGGGTTCGGGGTGAACGGCAGCCCGTCGGTCCTGGTGGCCCAGGCGGGGATGCCCCGGTGGCCGAAGGCGGGCCCGAAGACGTCCTGGTGGGCGTCGATGAGGACATGGACGCGGTGCTTGTGCGCCCAGCCCAGGACGCGCTCGATCTTCCGGAGGTAGCGCTCGCTGTACTGCCCGCGCCGGGGCTCCAGGTCGTCCCAGAAGACCAGCAGCCGGGCGAAGTTGAAGCCGTTCGCGCGCAGGTCGCGGAAGTGGCGCTCGGTGATGGCGCTGAGTGCGGCCTCGCCCCGGTTCGTCTTGTCCTCGACGTTCCAGCCGCGCAGGGTGAGGGTGCGGCCGCGATCGTCGGTCAGGGGCGGGATGGAACGTTTGTACGCCGTCGGGGCGGGGGCCTGGGTGGATGCCGGGCGTGCGGAGGCGGCGGGAACGAGGGCCCCCGTCGCCAGCACGGACGCGACGACAACTGCTATGAGTGCTCTGCCCATGCGCATGGGCGGCATCCCATCAGCAAAGCTGACACTTATTCAAGTATGGTGCGGCGACGAGTTCGTGGCACTATCCCGTCGGCCGGAGCACGATCTTCCCGAACTGCTCGCCGTCGGCCAGCCGCTGGAACCCCTCGCGGGCCCGGTCCAGCGGCAGCACCTCGTCGATGACCGGCCGGACGCCGGTGGTGGCGCAGAACGCGAGAAGGTCCTCCAGCTCGTCCTTGCTCCCCATGGTGGAGCCGACGACCTTGAGCTCCAGGAAGAAGATCCGGGTCAGCTCGGCGTGCGAGGGCCGGTCGCCGCTGGTGGCCCCCGAGATGACGAGGGTGCCGCCGGGACGCAGCGACTTCACCGAGTGGGACCAGGTGGCGGCGCCGACGGTCTCGATGACGGCGTCCACCCGCTGCGGGAGCCGCGCTCCGGGCTCGTACGCGGCCAGCGCGCCGAGCTCCACGGCCCGCTTGCGCCGGGTCTCGTCGCGGCTGGTGGCGAAGACCCGGAGCCCGGCGGCCTTGCCGAGGACGATCGCGGCGGTGGCGACCCCACCGCCCGCGCCCTGGACGAGCACGGAATCGCCCGGCCGGACCCCGGCGTTGGTGAAGAGCATCCGGTACGCGGTGAGCCAGGCGGTCGGCAGACAGGCGGCCTCCTCGAAGGAGAGCTCCTTCGGCTTGGGCAGCACGTTCCAGGTGGGCACGGCGACCTGCTCGGCGAAGGTGCCCTGGTAGCGCTCGGTGAGGATGGAGCGCGGCTCCTCCGGCCCGAACCCGTGCCCGGACTGGCCGATCACGGAGTGCAGGACGACCTCGTTGCCGTCCTCGTCGATGCCGGCGGCGTCGCAGCCGAGGATCATCGGAAGCCGGTCCTCGGCGAGGCCCACGCCCCGCAGCGACCAGAGGTCGTGGTGGTTGAGGGAGGCGGCCCGGACGGTGATGGTGCTCCATCCGGCACGCGCCTCGGGCGCCGGGCGTTCGCCCAGCTCAAGGCCGTCGAGGGGCTGGTCGGGGTCGATGCGGGCTGCGTAGGCGGCGAACATGGCTAGACCATAGGCCGGGCTAGGCGACCACGTAACCGCCTACGCGTGTGACGCACACCAACCTCCCGCCCGGCCCCTGCGGCGCTTGAGTGACGGAGAGCCGCACCGTCAAGCCCCTCGGGCGGTTGAGGAGCGGAGCCCCCGGGTCGGGGTCCGTACACCAACCGGACCCCGCCCCCGTCACCCGTACAGGCACACGCGCGGCGTCAGCGCCGAGCCACACCCTCCGCCCGCGCCGCCGCCGCGACCGCCGCGGTGACGGCCGGAGCGACCCGCTCGTCGAACGGGGACGGGATCACGTAGTCCGCCGCCAGCTCATCGCCGACCACGTCGGCCAGCGCGTTCGCCGCGGCGATCTTCATGCCCTCCGTGATCCGGGAGGCCCGCACCTGGAGCGCCCCCGCGAAGATCCCCGGGAACGCCAGCACGTTGTTGATCTGGTTCGGGAAGTCGGAGCGCCCGGTCGCCACCACGGCCGCGTACTTGTGCGCGATCTCGGGGTGGACCTCCGGATTGGGGTTGGCCATCGCGAAGACGTACGCACCGGGCGCCATCGACGCCACCGCCGCCTCCGGGACCGTACCGCCGGAGACACCGATGAAGACGTCCGCACCGGCGAGCGCCTTCTCCAGCGACCCGGAGATCCCGGCCCGGTTGGTGAGCTCGGCCAGCTCGCGCTTGACGTCGGTCAGGTCGTCCCGGTCCCGGCTGACGATGCCCTTGCGGTCGGCCACCGCGACATCGCCGATGCCGGCCTCCAGCAGGAACTTGGCGATGGCCACGCCCGCCGCGCCCGCGCCGGAGATCACACCGCGCAGGTCTCCGAGCGTCCGCCCGGAGAGCTTGGCGGCGTTGCGCAGGGCGGCGAGGGTGACGACGGCGGTGCCGTGCTGGTCGTCGTGGAAGACCGGGATGTCGAGCCGCTCCTGGAGCTTGCGCTCGATCTCGAAGCACCGGGGGGCCGAGATGTCCTCCAGGTTCACCCCACCGAAGGAGGGGGCGAGCCGGACGACGGTGTCGACGATCTCCTCCACGCTGGTGGTCGCGAGCGCGATCGGCACCGCGTCGACGCCGCCGAACTGCTTGAAGAGGATGGCCTTGCCCTCCATCACGGGGAGGGACGCCTCGGGCCCGATGTCACCGAGGCCGAGCACGGCGGTGCCGTCCGTCACGACGGCCACGACCTGGGACTTCCAGGTGTAGTCGTGGACGAGCTCGGGGTTGTCGGCGATGGCGCTGCAGACTTTCGCCACGCCGGGTGTGTACGCCAGGGAAAGGTCGTCCTTGTCCCGGATCGGGACGGTGGACTGCACGGCCATCTTCCCTCCCCGGTGGAGGGCGAAGGCCGGATCGAAGGGCTCGTCGGCCCCGGTGTCCGCTGCGCTCGTGCGCTGGATGCCACTGTCGGCGGTGCTGTCGCTGCGAGGATTGACGATCTCCGCTGCCATGGTGTTGACCCCTTAAGTCTTCATCGTTTGAGGGTGGCCACTCCTGGTTGAGGAGGGGTGGGCGGGCACCGCGTACGTGCCCTGCGCCGAGCGGTTGGCCCGCCCCGGCAGGGAGAGGTACATACGCGCGGGCGCGCCGCACACGCGCCCTGAGCCCCGGATGAGGGGTGTAAACGTCTTTCTTACCGGACCAACCCTGTCCCGCACGAGTCCATTCCGATGCGGTGACGTGACTCATAGTCGAATATCTGGACAAGTCGGCAAACCGGCATAAATGCCGCCCGGCAGGAGAGACACACCGGAGATTCTCCGGCGGCGAAGAGAGTTCGCGACAGATGGTCCGGCCCCGTGGTGCCGGCCGCGCGAGTTCGGGGGTCGCCCGTTATCCGATTTTGACATGACTGAGCCCCTGAATGGGCCGATCCGAATGGCAGGATGCCGTCATCACACAAGGTGGCGACACTCGAAGGTGCGTGCCAAGCCGCCCCGAAAGCACCCTCACCCTCACCTGCCGGAGGATCCCGACATGACCGCAAGCATCATGCGTCGCAAGACCGCCAAGTCCCGGATTGCGGCGGTCGGCGCCATCGCGGTCGCCGGCACCCTGCTGCTCACCGCCTGCGGTGACCAGACCGAGAGCGCCTCCTCGGAGGGTGGCGACAGCACGGCCACCAAGGCCGGCGCCCCGCTCTTCTCCAAGCTGCCGGCGAAGTACCAGAAGTCGGGTGTCATCAAGGTCGGCACGAACGCCGAGTACGCCCCGATGGAGTCCGTCGAGAACGGCAAGATCGTGGGCGTCGACCCCGACCTCGCCGAGGCCCTCGGCAAGCAGCTGGGTGTGAAGTTCGAGTTCACCTCCGGCTCCTTCGACGGGTTGATCACCGCCCTGAACTCCGGCCGCCACGACATCGCCATGTCGTCCATCACGGACAACAAGCAGCGCCAGGAAGGTCTGGACGACTCGGGCAAGAAGCTGGGCGAGGGCGTCGACTTCGTCGACTACTTCCTCGCCGGCACCGCCGTGTACACGAAGAAGGGCAACCCGCAGAACATCAAGTCCATCGAGGACCTCTGCGGGAAGGCCGCCGCCGTCCAGCGCGGCACCACGTACGAGGAAGCCCTCAAGAAGCAGTCCAAGGCGTGTACGGACAGCGGCGAGAAGGCAGTCAAGATCGAGTCGTTCGAGAACGACACCGAGGCCCAGACCCGGGTCAAGTCCGGCGGCGCGGTCGCCGGTGTCAACGACTACCCGGTCGCGGTCGACCTGGCCCGCAAGGCCGACGGCGGCAACGCCTTCGAGGTCGTCGGCGAGCAGATCGACGCGGGCCCATTCGGCATCGCCGTCAAGAAGGACAACACCGGACTGCGGGACGCCCTGAAGGAAGCCGTCGACGCGATCATCGCCGACGGTTCCTACAAGAAGGTGCTCGACAAGTGGGGCGCCGGCACGGGAGCGATCGACAAGGCCGCCATCAACGGCGGCAAGTGACCGGACGCTTCACCGAAGGGCAGTCACGATGACTGACAAGTTCGACAAGACACCCGCCGGCTCACCCGCCGGCCCGGTGTCCGTCTCCAAGGCCGCCACCACGGCCCCGGAGAACATCAAGGCCATCCCGGTCCGCCACGTCGGCCGCTGGATCAGCGGCGTCGTGGTCATCGGCCTCCTCGTGGCCCTCGGGTACGCCTTCTCGCAGGGCAACATCCAGTGGCACGCCGTCGGCGACAAGCTGTTCGACAGCAACGTCGTCGCCGGAGCCGGCCGTACCCTGCTGATCAGCGTCCTCGCCATGGTGCTGGGCGTGATCCTCGGTGTGATCCTGGCCGTGATGCGGCTCTCGAAGAACCCGGTCACCAGCTGGGTGGCCTGGCTGTACATCTGGTTCTTCCGGGGCACCCCGGTCTACGTCCAGCTGCTGCTCTGGTTCAACCTGGCGCTGATCTTCCCGGTCCTGAACATCCCGTTCATCTACAAGGACGAGATGACGGACGTCATGACCCCGTTCATGTGCGCCCTGCTGGGGCTCGCCCTGAACGAGGCCGCCTACATGGCGGAGATCTGCCGCGCCGGCATCCAGTCGGTGGACGAGGGCCAGACCGAGGCGTCGCACGCGCTCGGCATGACCCAGGCGAAGACCATGCGCCGTGTGGTCCTGCCGCAGGCGCTGCGGGTGATCATCCCGCCGACCGGCAACGAGTTCATCAACATGCTGAAGACCTCCTCGCTGGTCTACGCGGTCACGTACAACGAGCTGCTCCGCTCCACCTCGCAGATCGGCTCCACGTCGTACGCGGTGATGGAGATGCTGTTCGTCGCGTCCATCTGGTACATCGTGATGACCAGCGTGTTCAGCGTCGGCCAGTACTACCTGGAGCGCCGCTACGCCCGCGGCTCGCTGCGCTCGCTGCCGCTCACGCCGCTGCAGCGCATCAAGGTGAACCTCGCGTCGTTCAGCAACCGGCCCTCCGGAGGTGTCTCCGCATGACCACCCCCATGGTGAAGGCCGAGGGCGTCCACAAGTCCTTCGGCGCCGCCCACATCCTCAAGGGCATCGACCTGGAGGTCGCCCCGCGTGAGGTGTTCTGCCTGATCGGCCCGTCCGGCTCCGGCAAGTCCACGTTCCTGCGGTGCATCAACCACCTGGAGCAGATCAACGCCGGCCGGCTCTCGGTCGGCGGCGAGCTGGTCGGCTACCGGCAGAAGGGCGACAAGCTCTACGAGCTCAAGGACAGCGAGGTCGCCCTGCAGCGCCGGGAGATCGGCATGGTCTTCCAGCGCTTCAACCTGTTCCCGCACATGACGGCGCTCGAGAACGTCATGGAGGCGCCGATCCAGGTCAAGGGCGAGGCCAAGGCCGTGGCCCGGGCCCGCGCCGAGAAGCTGCTGGACCGGGTGGGCCTCGCCGACAAGGCGAAGAACTACCCCACCCAGCTCTCCGGCGGTCAGCAGCAGCGTGTGGCCATCGCCCGCGCGCTGGCGATGGAGCCGAAGCTGATGCTCTTCGACGAGCCGACCTCGGCGCTCGACCCGGAGCTGGTGGGTGACGTCCTGGACGTCATGCGCGGTCTGGCCGAGGACGGCATGACGATGATCGTCGTCACCCACGAGATGGGCTTCGCCCGCGAGGTCGGTGACGCACTGGTCTTCATGGACGACGGCGTGGTGGTCGAGTCCGGCCACCCGCGCGACGTGCTGGGCAACCCGCAGCAGGACCGGACGAAGTCGTTCCTGTCGAAGGTGCTGTAGCCGGCTCGGCCTTGGGGAGAGGGCGGTACGGACGCGACGTCCGCGCCGCCCTCTCCCACGTCCGTACCGCCCCCGTCCGCGCCGCCCGCGTCCATACCGCCCCCGTCCGCGCCGCCCGCGTCCATACCGCCCCGGTCGAACCGCCCCCGCCCGTACCGCCCCCGTCCGTACCGCCCACTCCCGCGTCCGTCGGCCCGGCCGTCGGGAAGCGCCTCGCGTACGCACTCCGTACGGCTCGTTTCCCGGTCCGGTTCGGGGCACAGGTCCTCGTCCGGAGCGGCCGGGCGGCCCTCCTTCTTCTCCACGGCCTCCCGGTTCTCGCAGTTGAGGACGGGACAGCCCACGCCACCGTCCTCGCGGAACGCGTACTGCCCGTCCAGCGGCGCGAGCAGGGGCCCCTGCGCATGCTCGGGCGCGGTCCCCTTGATCACAGTGAGCAGCAGGGCCAATGCGGTCTCTCCCCACACGCCCGGGGGCAGCAGCGCCGCCAGGCCCCGAGCCGCGTGGCTCTTGAGCGTGTTCGTCCGCACCCCCAGCGCCTCGGCCGTGGCCTCACGCTCAGGTCCTCCCGGTAGCGGAGCACCAGCACCGCACGTTGCCTGGGCGTGGGCTGGACGAGGACCGCCCGGACCACCAGGCCGGTGTCCGTGTCGGACGCGGGCACCTGGCGGTCGGGCCGCTCGCCGTACGCCTGTTCGCGCCGCCAGACCCTCCGGCGGCCCGCGACGAAGGTGTTGACCGGCCTCTTGCGGGCGTACGCCTCGATGTTGTCGAGGCGGCCGTGCCGGCGGCCGCCGAGGACGACCTTGACCAGCGCGCTCCGGACCAGGTCCTCGGCCTCGTGCCGCCCCCTCTCCCCCGGGCCCGCGGATGCGGACCGTCTCACCCTTCCAGTGCGTGGGGGGCGGAGAAGGTCGCAGCTCCACGCGACGGGCGGTACGGGGCCATCGGCCCGTACCGCCCCTTCGCCTTCGTGGCTCCGCCTACTTCACGGCGAGGATCAGGCTGTCCGAGGGCGACGCCCAGACCGCGCGGGCCTCGCCGAAGCCGGAGGCGAGCAGGGTGCGGGCGTGCCAGGCGGCCGAGGGCATGTCGCCGTCCGCATGCTCGCCGTAGATCGCGAAGCGTTCTGCGGTGGGCCCGGCGAGCACCGGGTCCTTGGCGGCGACGGCCCACCACTCGGCCCAGTCCAGGGCACCCGCGGCCTTGGCGCGGTCCATGGCGGCGTGCCGGTGGGCGCGTTCGGCGGCGTTGATCCGGGGCGTGCCGGGGTCGATGGTGCGGTCGGCGTTCATGAAGACCCCACCGTCACGGACGAGGCCGCCGAGCTGCCCGTACAGGGTGGTGAGCGGCTCGCTGTGGAGCCAGTGCAGGGCGGTGGCGGTGAGGACGGCGTCGTACGAGGTGCAGGGCAGCCGGGTGGTCCAGTCGGGGTCCCTGAGGTCGGCGGTGACGAAGGTGACCCGGTCGTCGCCCTCGAAGGTGCCTCGGGCTATGGCCAGCAGCGCGGGGTCGAGGTCGACGCCGGTGCTCGTGGCGTCCGGGAACCGCTTGAGGAGCCGGTCCGTAATACTTCCCGTACCGCACGCGAGGGCCAGGACCTGGGGCGCGGGGCCGACGACCGCCTCGACCATGTCCAGCATCACCCGGAACCGCTCCTCGCGGTCGGGCATGTACCACTCCTGCTGCCGGTCCCAGCTCTCCTGCCAGGACCGCCAGTCGGTGCTCGTCCCCGTCTCCGTCACGACAACCTCCAAGTAAGCCTCATGAGCGTCAGCCACCCATTACACTGACCGACACCCCGACCCTAGACCGACCCGGTAAGGACTACAAGTGGAACTGGCCTATTACTCGGACTACGCCGTGCGCCTGGTCAACACCGAGGAGCCGGCCCGCAACAAGGACGCCCTCACCTCGGTCGAGGCGGTACGGGAGCTGTTCGGCGCCAACCAGCAGGCGGCTCGGCGGACGACGGACGCGGACGTGACCCGCTTCCGTTCCGTACGGGGCCGGCTGCGCGCGGTCTTCGAGGCGGCCGACGGCGGCGACGAGACGCTCGCCGTCGACCTGCTGAACTCGCTGCTGCTGGAGTTCCCGGTGAGCCCGCAGATCTCCGGACACGACATCCGGGCCGAGGACGGCGGGCCGGACTGGCACATGCACCTGGCCGACCACCCGTCGAACGCGACCGCCGGATACGCGGCCATCGCGGCGATGGGTCTCGCCTTCCACCTGACCTCGCACGGCGTGGACCGGCTCGGCCTGTGCGAGGCGGCCCCGTGCCGCAACGCCTATCTGGACACCTCCACCAACCGGTCCCGGCGCTACTGCTCGGACCGCTGCGCGACCCGGGCCAACGTGGCCGCCTACCGGGCCCGCAAGCGCGCGGGGGCGGACCGGACCGGCCGCACCGACGAGGCCGCCCAGCCGAGCAGCCCGGTCACCGACCGCTGACCCTTCGTCGTCCTCGCCGGGGGCCGGTAGCGGGCCCGCACCCGCGCCAGCACGAGCTCCTCGGGGACCGCCCCGTAGTCCGTGCTGTCCCCGCCCGCGAACGTGTTGTCGCCCCGCACCCACCAGCCACCCGGCCGCCGTTCGACCGCCCGTTTCACCACCAGCAGGTCCTGCTGGAAGGGGTGACGCAGGATCACCACGTCACCGGGGCGCACGGGCGCCCCGTACTGCACCAGCAGCAGGTCCCCGTGGTAGAGGGTGGGCACCATCGAAGGCCCCGTCACCTCCACCACCCGCAACGGCCGCCGCCGCCCGGCCCGCCCGCCTCCGGACACCCGTCCCCACTCCGGCATCTCGGCCACCTCCCGGTCCTCCTCCGGCACACCGTCCCGCGTACCGCGTTCCGCTCCGTACATTCGGCCGACAGTCCGAATCCCACCCCGGACTTTTGACCTAAGCCCCTGGGGCAGCCACGGAAAGCGGCGCTCCACGGAGTAATGTCCCACCTGAGAAGACGATCACGAGGAGGACAGCTCCATGCTTTCCCGCCTGTTTGCCCCCAAGGTGAAGGTCAGCGCCCACTGCGACCTGCCCTGCGGCGTGTACGACCCGGCCCAGGCCCGCATCGAGGCCGAGTCGGTCAAGGCCGTCCAGGAGAAGTACCAGGCCAACGAGGACGCGGACTTCCGCACCCGCGCGGTCCTGATCAAGGAACAGCGCGCCGAGCTCGCGAAGCACCACGTGTCGGTGCTCTGGAGCGACTACTTCAAGCCCCCGCACTTCGAGAAGTACCCGGAGCTGCACCAGCTGATCAACGACACCCTGAAGGCGCTCTCCGCGGCCAAGGGCTCGAACGACCCGAAGACGGGTCAGAAGGCCCTGGACCTGATCGCCGAGGTCGACAGGATCTTCTGGGAGACCAAGAAGGCTTGATCTTCCCTGCGCCGTCCGGCCCGCGCTTGCAGCGAGGAGACCCACGGCATCTCCACCCAGCTCATCCTGTGTTTTCTGCGCGACCTCTCCGCCGAAGCCGCCCTCGGCACCCTTGACGCGGCC